>JBLIOK010000006.1:0-23802 GCA_047639735.1 Candidatus Krumholzibacteriia bacterium
AATACAGACCACTTTGGGCCATCTGGTCAGACATTTATGATCAATTTGATAGTCGACGATTTGGCAGAAGCGCTAGAGCAAGTCCGTTCTGGTGGGGCAGATGTGATCCCAAAGACGGATGAGTCTGAATACGGCAAGTTTGGCTGGTTTGTGGACCCAGAAGGCTCGCGAGTTGAGTTATGGCAGCCGCCGAAATAGGCGGGCGACTTGACGCCGGCTAAAACTGGCGCTAATGTTTTTAGACAACTCAATAAATCGACAACTTCGGGGCGGGGCGTAATTCCCCACCGGCGGTGAGAGCCCGCGACCCCCTGTCATCTCTTGCAGAGTCTTTCAGAATCTTTCAGAATCTTTAAGAGTCTTTTAGAGAGCGTTTTGCGACGCACATGGTCTACCGACCGACAGGGGCTGACTCGGTGAAATTCCGAGGCCGACAGTTAAAGTCTGGATGGTAGAAGTTGGCGGAACCACAGGGACTGGCGTAGAGCCGTACCCGGTGGCGTGAGCTGGGCTTGGAATTTACCAAGACAGGTGCGCCATTGAGTGCCTAGCTACGTAGTGTTTTCTGTGCCTCGCCTTTTGCTGCTTTCCTTCCCCGTTTCACGAGAAATAACGGTGATACCTGCTGCTTGCCGCAGTGTGGTTTGTCACGGGGTCTGTTCAGAATGTCTCACGACAGCACACCACATACTCTCAATACGAATGGCGCCCTGCAGGCTGAAGATGCCTATTGGATGGGGGAAGCCTTGTTTGCCGCACGAAGTGTGTTAACGCGCACCTGGCCCAATCCGCCGGTGGGCGCCGTCGTTGTGCGCGATGGTGAGAGAGTTGGGCGAGGAGCGCATCAAGGTGCTGGCACGTTGCACGCTGAACCGGTCGCCTTAGCGGCGGCTGGCGAGCGGTCGATTGGGGCGACGTTGTATGTGACTTTGGAGCCTTGTAATCATCAAGGCAGAACGGGGCCCTGTGCCCCAGCTGTTGTTGCCGCAGGAATCAAACGCGTGGTGATTGCGATGCTTGATCCCAACCCTACGGTCGCTGGCGGTGGTGTGGCTCATTTGGAAGCGGCCGGGATTGAAGTGGCCTGTGGTGTGGCCGCACCGGAGGCGCTCGAATTGGTCTGGCCATTCGTCAGTACCGAAAACTTTGGCCGCCCATTTGTTGAGCTGAAAACGGCGCACAGCCTTGATGGCTTCTTCGCACCTCCGTTGAAATACCGAACAAAACAAGCACCTGTGTACTTAACCGGCGCCGATGCGCGTCGTGATGTGCACCGCCGTCGCCGGCGAGTGGACATGGTTTTGGTTGGCGAAGGTACCGTCGCAGCTGATCAGCCGCGTCTGGACGGGCGCTTGGCTAATGATTGTGACGACATACCGCAAATTGATCCAACCGCCGCCTATGTGGACACCGATTTGAGCTGGCGAGGTGGTTTTCAACGCAGCCGATATATCGTTTTTGCTGGTGAAAATGCGCGGGAATCTGGCGCTGTGGCAGAGATAGAATCTGATGGTGGCGAGATCATATTTTGTCGTGAGGACTCCGGCAAAGTGGATCCCTGTGACGTGGTGGCGAAGGCATATGAGCAAGGGTTTCACAGTATAATGGTCGAAGGCGGACCGACTTTGGCTGCTGCATTTCTGCGAGCCGAACTCGTTGATCGTTGGGTAAAATACCAAGCTCCCATTTTGTTAGGCGATGGTATCACTTGGCCGCGTGATTTTATGGGCGCCAATAATGTGCAACGAAATTTCTACCTGACGGAATCCATGCGCATGGGAGCCGACCTGGTTTCGGTTTATGACCGTCAGTGTTTTGCAGATTTATTGAAGCAAGTGGCTGGAGGCGGTATCTGATGTTCACCGGTTTGATTCGAGAGTTGGGTGTCTTGAAGTCCATTACCGCCACTGGTGGAGCCACGCGATTGGAAATCTTGGCGCCGATGATCTCAAGCACGTTAGCTGTCGGCGACAGTGTTGCCATCAACGGGATATGCCTGACTGTCACGAGAATATCTGGTAAGGGCTTTGCGGTTGAAGCAGTTGGTGAGACTCGGCGTTTGACAACTTTGGGGACTTGGCGACGTGGGGCCCAGCTGCATCTCGAACCAGCCTTGCGCGTTGGTGATGCTCTGGATGGGCACCTGATGCAGGGTCATATTGATGGTGTGGGTACCGTGCAAAAACTCAAGAGCGATAGTGGTGGTTTGGCGGTAACGATTGCCGCTGCAGCGGACCAACGCAGATTCTTGGTGCCCAAGGGGTCAGTAGCCGTCGACGGTGTCAGTCTGACCGTCGACGAAGGTCCTTTTACCAGCGGATTCACCATCTATGTGATTCCCCACACCGTAAGTGTTACCCGATTCGCCAACATCAAAGTTGGCCAGCGTGTGAATTTGGAAATGGATGTGTTGGTCAAAGCAGCACGTAGCGGAAATATGAGTGAATTGCCGAGTGTCGAGAAAAATAGCGAGCGAAACGATGTGGGCCATGGCGGCCTGACGATGCAAAAACTTCTGTCTAAGGGATTTGGACGGCCTCCGTCACGAAAGTAGTGTAAATAATGACTTCCGAAACACCCATTGATTCCGTTGATACGATTGAGTCGGCGTTAGAGGCTCTGAAAAACGGTGAAATTATCGTCGTGGCTGATGACGAGGATCGCGAAAACGAGGGCGATTTTATCATGGCGGCTGAAAAAGTGACGCCCGAGGCGATCAACTTCATTGCCAAGTTTGGTCGTGGCCTGATCTGTCTAGCGGCTACTACTGACCGCCTGCAAGAGTTGGATATCCAAGCCATGGTGCAACGCAACACCGCAAGCTTGGGAACCAAGTTCACCGTCAGTATTGACGCTGCAACTGGGGTGACGACGGGTATCAGCGCGGCCGACCGATCGCGAACCGTCGAGGTGTTCATTGATCCAGATTCGAAACCAGGCGATTTAGCACGTCCCGGCCATATCTTCCCTTTGGAAGCGCAAGCGGGCGGCGTCTTGAAGCGCGCTGGACACACCGAAGCGGTGGTTGATTTGTGCGAAGCAGCGGGTCTGTATCCGTCCGGTTTGTTGTGTGAAATCATGGATGAAGACGGCGAGATGGCGCGCATGCCTCGCCTGCGCGAAATCGCCGTTGAGCACCAATTGAAGCTGGTCACCATCGCCGACTTGATCGCTTGGCGCCGCAAAAATGACAAGCTCGTTACTCGGGCTGCTGAAGTGCCGTTACCAACAGAATTTGGTGATTTTCAGATGGTGGCCTACACCACAAATGTGGATGACTTTACCCACGTTGCCTTGACCCGTGGAAAAATTGATCCTGCAAAGCCAACGTTGGTTCGTGTCCACAGCGAATGCATGACCGGCGACCTGTTTCACAGTTTGCGTTGTGATTGCGGAGAGCAAATGGCCGCCGCATTGCGCGAAATTGACCGCGTGGATAACGGCGTCTTTCTGTACATGCGGCAAGAGGGTCGCGGCATTGGATTGATCAACAAGATGAAAGCTTACCAGTTGCAAGACCAAGGCGCTGATACGGTGGAAGCTAACGCGAAATTGGGCTTTGCTCCCGATTTGCGTGACTATGGACTAGGAGCCCAGATCTTGCGCGACTTGGGCGTAAGAAAGATGCAATTGATGACCAACAATCCCCGTAAAATTGTTGGCCTGGAAAGCTATGGCTTACAGATTGAAAAACGAGTGCCGCTCGTGATAGAACCTAATTTGAATAATGCGAAGTACTTAGAAACAAAAAAAGCCCGCATGGGACACATGCTGGACAACTTAACGGAGGAGAAATAATGGGACGCAAATACGAAGGCAAGTTTGACGCGCGGGGCCAAAAAATAGCCATCGTGGCCAGTCGCTTCAATGACTTTTTTACGAGCGAATTGATCTCTGGCGCGGTCGATTGCTTGAGCCGCCACGGTGTGGCTGAAGACGATATTGACACCGCTTGGGTGCCCGGTGGATTCGAGATTCCCATCGCAGCCAAGCGGTTGGTCGCTTCAGGTCGCTATGCTGCGGTTATCTGTGTTGGCTGCATAATCCAAGGGGATACGCCGCATTTTCACTACGTGTCTAGCGAAGTGACCAAAGGAATCGCTCAGGTGTCATTGGATTCAGATGTGCCCGTCATCTATGGGATCGTTACGGCTGAAAACCTGGATCAAGCCATTGAACGTTCGGGCACCAAAGCGGGCAACAAAGGGTTTGATGCTGCGTTGACGGCGCTGGAAATGATCGATCTTTGCGCGGTCATTGACGCCGGATAATTTTACGGTGTGGAAGAAATGAATTGGTATATGAAAACGCTGTGTTGGTCCTGCGCCAAGACTCTGGCAAATCGCTGTGGGTGGGTGTCGAGTAACCGCTTCATTTCTTGATTGATAGCATCCAGCGCGCGGGGTTTGCCAGTGACGGATGGCCCGAGGAAAACGAAACGAACGGCGTATTTTTCACAATGTAAAAGCAGGTCATCATAGGTGAGTTGCTCGGGGAAATGCACCGCGGGTCTTTGCCAATGGATATGGCGAAGCAGGGGCTCTTGGGTCATGAACAAATCTGAATTGAGACTGTTGTCATTGATCCATTCAACGCCTTGGGCAAGGTGAACCAAGCCGTGGCCATCGGCTTCGGTACTGGTCCGCAATGGATGAACCACGCGCCAGGTATTGTGAGCCAATGAGGCCAGTATCATGGCAGCAAATATCCAATAAGCCAGACGGCGATTGAACGCACTAGCGCCGCTCAGTATCAACCAAACCAAGAATGGCAGAAGCGGGATCAAGAGTCTGGTTTGGACCCCACTTGGGTATCCGTCGAAAACCGACAAAGCTATGGTATAAAACAATATATAGGCAGAGATGAGTCGGGTTAACGCGGTCGTGTTTTGGTTGCGAATTCCAGCCTTTGCGCCATTGTAGGCAAGCCCCAGAGCCAGAATACCAAAGCCAAAAGTGAGGGTTGCGTATAAAAAGCCCAGGCTGTTTGATTCTGAAAAACGGGAAACGGGATTCCCAAATATCGGCACGAGAATAACTGATAATTCCGCCAAATATCCAGACGTGTTTGTCACGATGATCTGCCAGAGAGCTGATCCGTTGTTGCTCAACATTTGTTCGTTATAAGCACTGGTCAAGGGATTGCTGGGGTGCGCCCCCATGAACCAGGTTGGCATCAAGGCGACGATGACTGCCAGGGGAAACCCGACGCTCAGTAACCAACGTTTCTGGATCACAAACAGCGAAACTGATGCGGCAACAATGGCCCAGCCAACAGTGCGTACGCTGATTGCCGCCGCACATAGCACTACGGCGAAAAAGAGAGTCTTTAGACGGCGGTAATCTTGGTCATCTGCCTTTAAAATCATAAACATTGCAGCCAAAGAAATTGCCATGTAGGGCACGTCGCTCAAGATGCGCGATGACCATGAGATAAACCAAGGATTACAGACAAGGGCCAGTGTCGTCATCAATCGTAAATGTGGGGACAGGGTCCGTGCGAGTAGAAACCAGGTTGCCACTATTGTCATGAGTGCGGCAAAAAGAGGCACCATACTTAGGGTCACCATGGAATGCGGTGCCAATCGAGCCAATGGGCTGAGCAAGTAGGGGAATCCCGCAGGGAATATCTGCGGGTTCGCGGGGTCGATATCTGGTCCCGTGGCAATGACGGGACCATGACCTTCGGCAATGGAACGGGCCATTTCAATATAGAACGCGTCGTCGGTTACCGCGCCAATGGGCACTTCTTGCCAGCGGGCTGCATAGAAAAATAAGCCGCTGATCAGGGCGAGCACCCAGGGCCATCGCATGCTATTGGCAGTTTCGAGCAAGTGAGAGGGAGTGCGCGTCACATTGATCCTTTTATCCGGTCCGAGTTGGTGAGGTTGCGTTGGATCTTAACAACTGGAGGGCCTAATGGACGAGGATTATTATAGATTGAGATACCAGCGAGTGGCGACTCAATAGGAAACGATGAGGACTCGTTGGGAACTCTGTGGCTACATTTGTCCTAACATGGAGTGATTGTAGAGGCTTTGGTGGCCAAATTGAGAGCATTGTATCGCTTGCTATCCTTGAGTTTTAGGCCAGAATCGGCTACAATTAGACATTATGAAACAACAGGGTGCCAGTCGGATAAATTTCGACGCGCTGGTCGCCTGTTTCGCTCTTTGACAGGAGAATACGCGTGGGTAAGCGCAGAAAAGGCCGAGAGATAGTCCTGCAATCGATGTACGCATCGTTGATCAGTGGCTCCGAATTGGTTGACACATTAGAAGACCAATTTCTTCAAAGAGAGTCGGCCGATGAAACCAAGGAATTCGCGCGTGATCTGACCAAGAAGGTGAAAGCTCACGGGGAGGGTCTGGACCGTTGGTTGACTTCCATGATCAGCGACCGTTGGGATCGCTCGCGGTTAGGCACTCTTGAGGTTGTTATCCTGACCATTGGCCTGGCTGAAATCAAACACAGCCCCGATGTGCCCTACCGCGTGGTGATCAATGAAGCCTGCGAGCTAACCCGCCGCTATTGTGACGAAAGCGCTATTGGTTTTATCAATGCTGTGCTCGACCGAGCCGTATCAGAAACTTATCCGGATCTCAAACAATCGGCAGACGCGTCTGGGGAACAGCGATGAGCGCTAGCATTTCACCAAACAAAAGAGAATCCACGCCTGAGCATTGGCAAAAGTTTTGGGATGAAGCAGATACCCTTGAATTGGACGATGTCTACGGGACCGACGGGCGTATGGTCCGCGAAATCACCAATCTCTTTGACGGCGACTTGAGCGGGCGCCGCATTTTGGAAGTGGGCGCTGGAACCGGTCGCGATGCGGTCGCTCTGGCTAAAGCTGGCGCTGAAGTTTTGACTCTAGACTATGTGGCGGGCTCATTGGGCCTGACTGAAAAAGCAGCCAACATGGCGAGCGTGACCGTGGCGCCCATCTGCGGCGACGGCACTGGAAGCCCGTTTTTGGAAGGCACTTTTGACGTGGTCTTCCACCAGGGGCTGCTCGAACATTTCCCCGACCCTTATCCCTTGCTGCGCGATAATTTGCGGATATTGAAGCCCGGTGGGTATGTGGTGATTGATGTCCCTCAAACTTACCACTACTACACTGTGGGCAAGGCTTTCCTGATCGCAATCGACAAGTGGTTTGCCGGGTGGGAGACCCAGTTCACCATCGCAGAGCTTGAAGAGATGGTGGCGTCAGAAGGCATGACGGTGACCCGCAGTTATGGCGACTGGATGGTGCCTGGTTTGTGGTATCGCGCTTTGCGGAAAATTATCCTGACCCGCACGGGCAAAAAACTGCCCATGTTTCCCGAGCCGGTTCCTGCTCTCGCACGTCTTGGTGAAAAATGGCGCGGCTGGTTTGGTCAATCCCGATTGTCCCTCTACACGACACCAACCATTGGTGTGATCGCGCGCAAAGCGGAGGACGAGTCCTGAAAGTCCTCGTGGTCAATTGGCGAGATATCGGTGACCCACTCGGCGGCGGCGCCGAGATGCACTTGCATCACATTCTCAAGGGAGCGGTGGCGCGCGGTTGGCACGTGGATTTGGTTTGTTCCGGTTACGCTGGCGCGTCTGCTCGTGACGAGATTGATGGTGTACACATCCACCGCCATGGTCATTGGGCGGTGGCGAATTTTGTCTTGCCACCGGTGATCAAGAGAATGCTCAAATCTGGGAATTACGATCTGTTGGTTGAAGACATCAATAAAATTCCCTTCTACACTCCACTCTACAACGGCGACACGCCGTTATTGGCTATTGTGCCGCACCTGTTCGGCACCACCGTATATCGCGAAGCGAATCCTCTGGCCGCCAGTTATGTCTATGGAGCCGAGCGCTTGATCGCGCCGCTCTATAAAAATGTAGATTTTGAAGTGATCAGCCCTTCAACCCGCGACGACTTGATCTCACGCGGACTGAATGGGGCGCGCATCAAAACGATTTTCTGTGGGATGGATCACGAAAAATTCACCTTACCAAACCCGCCGCCGCGCAGCGAAACACCGCTGGTGGTCAGTTGGAGCCGTCTGCGCCGCTACAAGAGCGTCGACGTCGCTATTCGGGCTTTTGTGCACATCCAAAAAGAAATGCCAGAGGCGAAGTTGCTGATCATGGGCCGTGGACCGGATGAAAAGCGTCTGCAAAAAATGGTCGATCGGTGCGGATTGGCGGACGCTGTCACGTTTGCCGGATTTATGCCATGGGACGAACTGGTGGAGACACTGCACCGCGCTCACGTCTTTTTGAACCCGAGCCCAAAAGAGGGCTGGGGCTTAACGGTGATCGAAGCTAATCAATGTGGCTTGCCGGTGGTGGCCAGCGACCGGCCCGGTCTGCGTGATTCGGTGCGCGATGAAGAGACCGGTTTTCTCGTTCCTTATGGTGACGATCTTGCTTTCGCTCGCCGCGCCCTGCAACTGCTGCGTGAGCCAGATCTTTTTGCCCGCCAAAGCGCCGCCGCCAAAGCCTGGGCCGGCACCTTCAGCTGGCAACGATGCCAAGACGAATCCCTGGACTTGTTCGTCAAAGTTGCGCGCGAAGGAGGGCGCCCCGTATGACCTCGCCCCGATCGACCAAAGGACGGCAGGCATTGCTGTTCATAGCCAAGCTTTTGGTCAGTGGCGCCCTGATTCTCTTTGTTGTTTCTCGCATCTCGCTGAGCGAGGTTCGCGAGGCGATGATGGCTCCCCATTGGGGCTGGCTGTTGTCGGCGCTGGTTGTGTATGGATTGTCGGCGGTAGCCGGGGCTCAACAGTGGGCTTGGATTTTACACGCTGGAGGCATCAAGGCACCGGTGCGTGAGATCAGTCGGCTGTATTTTATAGGATTGTTTTTTAACAATTTTCTGCCAGCCAATATTGGCGGCGATGCTTATAAGATCATCGACTTGGGGCGACACGAAAAAAAGTCGATGCTGGTGCTGTGCGCGACAGTTTTGGACCGAATCATCGGCCTCAGTGCTTTGACCGCTTTGGCGGTCGTGGCGATGGTGGCTTGTACGATTTTTGATATTCCGTTGCCGGGAACCGCTTTGTTGCTGATTCCGGTCTTGATTGCCCTGTTTGTTATCTTGGCGGTGCTTTTATCTCGCCGCTTGGGTTCTCAACTGCCTCGGATGTTCAATAAATTGGGAATGACAAAATTGGCCGGGCAGGTTGAGCAGCTGACCACGGAGATTGGTTGCTACCGGGAACAGGTCCGATTTCTCAATCTGGTATTCCTGTTCAGCGTTGGCGTGCAATTATTACGCATGGCCACCCATGTCTTGGTGGCCCTGGGGCTGGGTTTTGCGCTTGGATCCACCCAGATGGTGCAATTGCTGGTTTTGGTACCGATGTTGGCGGTGAGTTTAACCCTGCCAGTGACCATCAACGGCATTGGACTGCGCGAGTCGCTTTCGGCTGAACTTCTGATTTTTGCCGGTATTGGCGGATCGCAAGCGGTGGCCATGGAAGTGGCTGCTTATTTGGTGCAAGTTGTGTTCAGTTTGCAGGGTGGTCTGTTATTGTGGTGGGGGCGAGGGAACCGAAGTGACCGCTAGGGGTTGCACAATTCGGTTTTCAAACTGCCGAGGTATGATAAATTGTTGAGCTGTCTGTTCAAGACCGAGTCGTTTCTTGTCGCAAAGGTGCTCTTTTGAAGAAGCAATGGTTTCGTCGTCCTCAGGTGCTGATCGCCGCTGGTGTGTTTGCCCTGACTCTGCTTGTCTATGTGTTGACGCTTAATCCCACCACGCCTTTTTGGGATGCGGGTGAGTTCATCACCACGAGCCATATTGTCGGTGTTCCCCATCAACCAGGCACGCCGATGTACGTGTTAGTGGGGCGTGTCTTCGATATCTTTTTTGGCCAAGCTGACATCACCACCGCGAGCATGAACACCGCCTGGGCTGTCAATTTTATGTCGGCATTCTTCAGCGCCTTGGCTGTGATGTTCATCTATTTGCTGATATGGGAACTGTCACGACGAGCTGATCCCGATGCTGGGTGGTTAGCGCACGCCGGTGGTTTGGTCGGCGCCTTTTTCTTGGCGTTTTCTGAGACGTTCTGGAACAACGCGGTAGAAGCTGAAGTCTACGGGCTCTCGGCTTTTATGATGGCCTGTCTCAGTTGGCTCACGGTACGATGGTATGATCACCGCGAGCACCTCGGTTCGAATAACTTGCTCTTGTTGATGGTGTACTTGTTGGGCTTGGGAGTGGGATTTCACCTCGGCAGTATTCTGGTTTATCCCTCAATCTTCTTGGTGGTGGTGCTGGCGTCCCGTCGGCAGTTGCCGTTTTATGACCTCATGTTGATGAGTGTGGGCTTGGCGCTCTTCTTGTTTTCAACGACCACGAAGAACAATGAACTGGTCATTTTTCTGCTGATCGCCTACGCCGTTGTGGTGGCCATTCGCTCGGTGCAAGGCAAGAGATTTGCACTGGTGGGCAGCGCTCTGTTTTTCATCGGCTTAACGGTGCATTACATGATGATGATTCGTGCTGGTGCAAGCCCTGAACCGTATATCAACCAAACCGACCCGGATACATTCGCCACCTTGATGTCCGTCATTCGTCGCGAACAATACCCACCGATCAATCCGTTTGAACGCCAGGCGCCCCTCGAGTGGCAATTTGGGTATTACTACAATTACCTCTTTAAACAATTTTACTTCTTGGGTGATGGTGCCAATTTACTGACCAAAGTGACCACTGTTCTTGGCCCAGTCTTCTTGGCGTTAGTCGGGTTGTTTCAAGGGCTACGCCGGGTGCGGCCTCTTATTTATGTGCCCCTGGTGAGCTATCTGATTAACGGGGAAATCCTGACGCTGTATTTGAATTTTACGGATCATGAAGTGCGTGATCGCGATTATTTCTACTTCGCTGCCTTTATGTTCTTTGCAGTGTTTATTGGTTTGGGGGCCTCGGCCTTGCTGCGGTATGCGGTTGGTGGAGAAGGCGAGTCAGCCGACGCGGCCGAACGAGCCGGACGCAATTGGCGCCGCGATATCCCGAAGGTCAAGCCGGGCACTGTTGGTTGGGTGAGCGCGGGTGTATTGATTCTCGTATCGCTCTGGCCGTTGTCGCCCGGTCACACGAAGTATTTTGAGCACGACAATAGTGAAAACCGCATCGCCTATGAGTATGCGTGGAATATCATGGCTGGACTCGATGAAAATTCCATCATCTTCACGAATGGCGACAACGACACTTTTCCCATTTGGTACTTGCAGCAAGTTGAAAAATTTAGAACCGATGTGACGGTTGTGAACTTGTCGCTCATTAATTTGCCCTGGTATATAAAACAACTGAAGCATAGCGCAGATACGCCTCTTGATATGAAGCGATCTGACGCAGAAATCGATGCTTTGAGGCACAAGGTATTTGAGGACCCCAAGACAGGCGAACGGCAGTTCATCATGATCAAGGACTATGTGGTCCATGACATCATCACCACCAATTTTAGTGGCAAAGGGCTGCCCGTCTTTTTTGCAGTGACGATACCGCGAGACAACATGGCGCGTTATTTTGCCAACTTGCAAATGGAAGGCATGGCTTACCGCCTAACCGAAACGGCTGGACCCAATGATTCACCCACGACCGATTCCCAAAAGGTTTTGGAAAACATGCTGGGTGTTTATAGCATGGGCTCCGTGCTTGACGGCGATTCCGGTGCGCGGCGTAGCCAATATCAAATGATGGCGGGATTGATCAGCGATGGCCCTAATCAAACGCTGGGCAAACAAGGTAAGAATCTTTCCACTGCCGATTTGGATAGTCTGTTGCAAATGGTTGGCGAATATCGTACGGACGTTTTTCGAAATAAGAACGCTTCTTTCCTGCTGGGCAACTATCCAGCGGCACTCAGTCGGGCTGGCTACGAATCCTATATGGATGCCAATGCCGCGGCGCCGACGGATTCAGTGGCCTATCAAGATCACTTGGCCCGCTCGCTGATCGCTTTTAAAGCGAGTTTGATCGTTGAGCCGTTTAATCAACAGGCGCTAGAATTTTACCCGCTATTGTTGGTGCAGGCCTATAAAGATGAAGCCGCGATGGAGTTTCTGACCAGCTTGGAAGGCAACGTCACTCTTGAAACCGAAGAACGCACCGTCTACAATGCGTTGCGAGGTTTTGTGCGTGGTGGCGTCCCCGATTTGGCTTTTGCCTGGTTGGAAATGGCAAAAGACGACGCCCCGCAAAGAGGTTTCTATTATCAGCTGGAGTTTGCTTTGTATCAAGAAATGGGGCGGCTTGAAGAGGCGCGTACAGTGATGAATGAATGGGAAGCTGTTAGCGGTGAAGTTGATCCGCAGATGCAATTGGGTATTGAGGCGTTGACTGCAGGCGCACTGGAACGTGAAGACCAACGCATCCAAGATGCCGTTGAAGGTGGTCAGCCAAATGGAGAATGAGCAACTGCAAGAAATTGTCGACTCCTTGCCGAGTCGAGTGACGGGTGTTCTGTGTGACGGCGCACCGGTGGTGGTCACGGGTTGCGCAGGCTTTATTGGCAGCACAATCACCGAAGCCTTGTTGGAATTGGGTTGCCAGGTAACCGGTGTCGACTGCCTTACTGATTATTACGACGTGACTTTAAAGCACGAGAACATGGCGGGGTTTCGGGACAACCCGCGATTCAACTGGGTCAACGATGACTTGCAAACCCTTGATGCTGTGTCTCTTTTGCGAGGGAAAGTGGCCTGTTTTCACTTGGCCGCGCAGGCTGGCGTGCGCGCCAGTTGGGGCGAATACTTTAATGAATACCTCGGCCGAAATGTGATGGCAACGCAGCGCTTGTTGGAAGCGTGCACCAATGCTGAAGTGAAAGACACGCTCGTGCGGTTTGTCTATTCGAGCAGCAGTTCTGTTTACGGCGACCAAGCCGATTTGCCCGTCAATGAACAGGCCTTGCCACAACCTCGTTCGCCTTATGGAGTGACTAAAATGGCGGCCGAACATCTGTGCGTCTTGTACAGTATGAATTTTGGCGTGCCCACCAGCAGCCTGCGCTACTTTACGGTTTTTGGTCCACGGCAACGGCCCGATATGGCATTCCGTAAATATATAGAAGCGGCTCTCGATGGCCGTACTTTTGAAGTTTATGGCGACGGCAGTCAAACACGTGACTTCACCTATGTTGGTGACGCGGTGCGCTCAAATCTATTGGCCGTCAGTTGCGATGCTGCTTGGGAAGTGTTCAACACCGGTGGTGGTAGCCGGATGGTGTTCAGCGATACGTTAAGCATGCTGCAAAAGATTTTGAAAAATCGCATCCCTGAATTACAGGCATCTGTGACCTATCAAGAAACCGCGCTCGGTGACGTGAAAGATACCTTTGCCGACCGGACTCACGTGCATGAAACAATTGGTTACGAACCTTCGATCAGTTTCGCCGACGGACTAGCGCGCGAAGTTGATTGGGCCATCGCTCGGCGTCAAAAATGATTTCTGAAAGGACCCGACGTGCATGAATTGACCGACAATAGTACACTACGTAGCGATATTGCGGTGGTTGTGCCGGCGTTCAACGAAGCCGAATCGTTGCCTGAATTGGTGAGCCGTATTGAAGCGGCCGTAGCAAGCATGAACCAGGCCGGAGAGCCTGCTCTGACTTGGGAAGCTTGGATCATTGATGATGGCAGTACCGATGATACCTTTGCCGTGGTGGAAGCTTTAGCGGCCGAACGCCCGCAGGTTCACGGACTAAGCTTTGGTCGAAATTTTGGCAAGGCGGCGGCATTGGCCGCAGGCTTTAAGGCCGTCAGCGCACCGGTTGTGATCACGATGGACGCAGATTTACAAGACGATCCGGCAGAAATTCCAGCGCTGGTGAAGCTTATCGAAGACGGATGGGATTTGGTGTCGGGTTGGAAGAGTGACCGCAAAGACAGCTTCGTCAAAAATAATACGAGCAAAATTTTCAATTGGTTCACGAGCCGCATGTGCGGTCTTTCTCTGCACGATTTTAATTGTGGCTTGAAAGCCTATAGTCGTTCGGTGACCCAGGACGTTCAATTGTACGGAGATATGCATCGATACGTGCCGGCCTTGGCACATCTGGATGGCTATCGCGTGACCGAGATGCCGGTGAAACACTTTGCTCGCAAATACGGCACCACCAAATACGGCATGGCGCGTTTCATCAATGGCTTTTTAGATTTGTTGACCGTTTATTTCTTGCACGCCAGACGCACGTCGCCGCTGCACTTTTTTGGCCGTCTGGGCATGGTGTTTCTTACTGTCGGTGGCGGCATCAGCAGTTGGTTCTTTGTCAAATGGGTGCTGGGCTACGGCATGCATTTGCGGCCCGTCCTTTTGGTTGGGCTAGTATTGATCATCATGGCATTCCAGTTTATCAGCTTGGGCTTGATCGCTGAATTGGTGGTTGCTGGTCGCTCGCCGGAGGATGCCTACCGAATTGTCCGTCGTGTCTAACGAGCACGGATCAAGTCATGAGGTTGAAGTGGCCAAGGATTTGCCTTTAGCGGTGATTGTGGTCAATTGGAACGGGCGAGCCCTCTTGCCTGACTGCTTCGCTTCTCTGCAGGATGCTCGCTATAAAAATGTGCGGGTTGTCATGGTAGACAATGGGTCTGAGGATGATTCAGTCGCCTGGACCCGGCAATGGCACCCGGAAGTTGAGATCATTGAGACAGGCGCCAATTTGCGTTGGGCCGGTGGCAATAACGTGGGATTGCGGTATCTCAGCCGAGAAGGATTTACGGGCTCCATATTGTTGTTGAACAATGATACCATCGTCCCTCAAGGCAGTTTGAGCACCATGGTTCAAGCCTTGGTTGCGGACCCGGCTGCCTGGCTTGTCACGCCGCGGATTTGTTACGCTTCTGACCCGGCAACGGTGTGGTATGATGGTGGTTTTGTGGGGCGCTGGAGCGGGTGGGTTAAACACCACGGCATTCGAAAATTGGCAGGGAAGTTGGATCCCGGCCAGCGTTACGTGGGGTATGCCACAGGCTGCGCCATGATGCTCGGATCAGAGGTGTTGGCCAAGGTTGGCGAGCTGGATGAAGACTTTTTCTTTTACGGCGAAGACACCGACTATTCATTGCGAGTGACTAAAATGGGTGGTCACATTTTGCATGTGCCACGGGCATTGGTTTTGCACAAAGTGAGCGCCTCGTTGCGGGGGGATTCACCGCGCAAATGCAAACTGAGAACGCGAAGCCACATCAGGCTGCTGCGCAAACATTGGCCATTGAGGTCATGGCCGCTTTTGGTCGTCTCGCAACTTGTCTATCTGACCGGCCATTCAGTCTGGCGACTGTGGCATGGTGAACTGGCGTCTGCTTTGGCGTTCTGGCAGGGTGCTGGTGATGAGTTAAGTGGTCGCGTCGCAGAATAATAGCCCAGATCGAGGAGAGTTCTTTTGACGCGGAAAAAATCAAAAACATCTGAGCCGAAAGACAACTGGGTGACGAAAATCACTGACCGTTCGCGTCCGTTTTTTTGGCTGAGTATGGCTCTCGTTTTGTGGATGATGTTGGCCGTGATGTATCCTGGACCTGTGCTTGAGGGTCAGGTGTTTTTGAGCAGCGACTCCAGCAATGCGGATGCGTTTGGACAAGTTGGTGACGCCAGTTTGGCAAAAGGTCACTACCCTTTGTGGAACCCGTACCTCTTTGCAGGGATGCCGAGCTTTAGCTCGTTTGCCTATCCGAAATTTATCTATCCGCCGACCCAGATATTCAATTTCCTACAACAAAAAATGGGCTTTGTGCCGCTGACTTGGCTGATTGGCCACATGTTGTTTGGTGGCTTAGGAATGGTGTGGTTGCTTTCGCGCTGGCGGCTGCCTGTGGCCGCCCTGCTGTTGGGCGCGGCTGTGTTTTTGTTTTTCCCGAAGGTTGTGGCGTGGGGGGTGCATGGTCACGGTTCAAAATTGGGCGCGGCGATGTATCTGCCTTGGGTTGTCGGTTGGATGTTCAAGGTTCAAGACGCTAAGAATTGGTCGCAACAGCTGCGCGCGGTGGGGATGATTGGGCTGTTGATGGGGCTACAGTTTTTACGTGGCCATCCTCAAATCACCTTCTACACCTTGGCGACAGTGGGCTGGCTGGGCCTTTGGAATACGGTCATGCCTTTTGCTAAGGCCGCTCGATCTGTCGCGCCCAGTTTGCGCGTGCGAGCGTTGACCCTGGTTGTTGGTGGTTTGCTGATCGGCGGTCTGATTGGGTCGGTTCTGTTGATCCCGGCCCACGACTACGCTGGAATTTCCATCCGGGGTCAAGATACTGCTGGCGGCGGTGGTGTTGGATTGGACTATGCCACGGGATGGTCTCTGGCCCCTGACGAGCTTGCCACCCTGGTTTTGCCGGCGGCGGCGGGATTTGGCAAAGCGACCTACATGGGTCTGATGCCTTTTAACGATTACCCCAATTACATCGGCTTCCTTTTGCTGATCTTGGCCGCTGCTGCTTGGCGCCGGGGCACGAGACTGTGGGTGGCGGCAGCCGGCAGCTTCGCAATTTTGGTGGTGATTGCCAGTTTTGGTCAGGGATTTTACGCCTTCTTGTACGACTATCTGCCATTTTTTAACAAATTCCGTGTGCCTTCGATGATTCTGATTCTGTTCGCTTTTGTAGTGGCCGTTTTGGCACCGCGCAGCGTGACGGCTTGGCAAGAGGGAGAACCCGCTTTTGGCCGCAGCGCCATTCTGCCCAGTTTGTTAACTCTGATTGGCGTTATTGCTTTGTTCGCTGGTGGCACTGGCATGGCCGAGTCCTCGTTCACAGAACAGCTGACTGCTATGGCAGGCAAGGGTGGCAAGCAGGCAGCGCCTGCTTTGATCGAACAGGCTTGGCTGCTGCACAAGGCCAGCCTGGTCCGCATTGGCTTGCTGTGCTTGGTCGCTGGCGGCGCCTTCGCATTCTCATTGAAGAACGCAGGCTTTAGGCGCAATGGATTGCTGTGGACTCTGTTGATTTTGGTCATGATTGATCTGGGGACCGTTGATAAAAAAATCATTCACCCTGAAAAGAGTTTGCAGGCGGTTGTGAGTGATGGTCGAGGTGGTGGACGGTTGGCGACGGCGTCAAAGTTGGTTCAAAATTATGTGCCGCGCCAAGAGTCGGGCCCTGGCCCTGAGGCTGCTGCCATCAAGAGTGTCGTGGGCCACAATCGTATTTGGCCTTTGGGCAGTTATGGTGGCCAAAACATTTGGCTGGCCGACGAAATTCATTCATTGGGTGGGTACCATCCGGCAAAATTGGCCAATTACGAACAAATTCGAAAACGTCTCTACAGTGAACGACCAGCCGGTAGGATTGCTGCCTGGTTGGGCGGCAGCGCGGTGATCTTTGATCAGCCATTTTCTGCGGAGCAGTTTCCTGCCTTGAGCGCGTTGGGCATTGACCTGGACCCAACCCCAGCGGTTGCCCGTTCATTGGTGGTCTACCGCAACAAGGCGGCTTTGCCGCGAGCAAGGTTAATAACCGATTGGAAAAATGTGTCAGAGTTGCCTGAAAAGGACGCTCTGGGTCCGTTCTTGGACGGCATAGCCAGCGGAGAGATTGATGTGCGGGCGACGACCTATCTACGGGAAGCACCGGTTCCGGCACCCAAAAGTGCTTCTAACGCCTTGCCTGTCCCAGAATTTGTCCTCGATAGCCTTGATGAGGTGGTCCTGCAAGTGGAGACTCCGGTTTCGGCCTTGCTTTTGCTAGCAGATATGATGGCACCGGGCTGGCAAGTTACGGTAGATGGTGAAGATAAGCCGCTTCTGACCGCTGATTTGGTGCTCAGAGCGGTGGCCATTGAGGCTGGCTCACATACTGTCCGCTTCCATTATCATGATCCTTCTGTGCGCAGGGGATTGACTATGACGCTGATAGGAGTAATCCTCATGCTGGGACTCTTGATCATTCCCTTCGTGGCTCGCAAGAGCAAACCTTTAACTAGCGGAGAACTCGACTCGAATGTCTAACCGTATAACGCAAGCACCAGCCCCATTGAACCTGCGGACAGCCGTGGTGGTGGTGCCTACATATAATGAAGCCGAAAATATTGGGCGCTTGGTTCCTCTTATCCTAGAGCGGGACGAACGCCTTTCAGTTTTGGTGGTCGATGACAATTCGCCAGATGGCACGGCAAAAATCGTCAAGGCTTTGCCGGGTTTTGGTGATCGCATTTTGATCCTCGAACGCGAAAAAAAGCAGGGCCTCGGCGCAGCCTATATTGCGGCCTTTCAATGGATTTTGGCCAACACTGAGTTTGATGCTGTGTTTGAAATGGATGCCGATTTTAGCCATGACCCAGAAGCTTTGACTAATTTTTTGACTGAGATTGAAACCCATGACTTGGTTCTGGGGAGTCGCTATTTGTACGGGATCACTGTGGTCAATTGGCCATTGAAACGCTTGATCTTGAGCGTGGGGGCAAATCGTTACGCCGCTTTTGTGACGGGCATGAGCCTAAAAGATTGCACCGGCGGTTTCAAATGTTTTAGGCGATCCACCCTCGAGGCTTTGCCTCTGGACCGGATCAAGAGCGATGGCTATTCCTTTCAAATCGAAATGAATTACCATTGCTGGCGTCGTGGCATGCATATCAAAGAAATTCCCATTATGTTCGTCGACCGGCAGGTTGGCGTTTCGAAGATGAACAAAATGATTATCTTTGAAGCTATGTGGATGGTTTGGGCGCTTCGTTTCCGTCGGATTAACTAGTCGGGTTGTCAATTCTGATTCCAGCGAAAGATGCCAGTTGAAACTCAGCATCGTCATAATTCACTACAATACGAGCGCGGACTTGGACCGCTGCTTAGAATCGTTGTCGGCCTATCCGCCGGCTTGCGATCATCAAATTGTGGTGGTGGACAACGCGTCATCTGACTCTGGATTAGAAGATGTTCACCAACGTTATCCCGCTTGCCAATGGATTTTTAACGCAGAAAACTGGGGCTACTCAAAGGGCTGCAATTTGGGTATGGCCGCGGCTCCGGCCGACTACTATTTGATTCTAAATCCTGATATAGTCGTGCAACCGGGTGCGTTGGACCGTCTCTTGGGATTTGCCGACCGGCATCCTCGGGCAGGGATGGTTGGCCCACAGTTATTGAATGAAGATGGTTCCATTCAGGAATCCTGCCGACGTTTTTATACCTTTAAGACATTGCTTTTACGACGCACGTTTTTGAGTAAAATTTTTCCCAACAGCGACACGGTGCGCTTGCATTTGATGCAGGACTTCGATCACAAAGAGGAGCGACCGGTAGATTGGGTCTTGGGCGGCTGTTTGTTGGTCAGAGCATCGGCCATGGAGCGCACGGGGCCGATGGACGAACGCTTCTTTCTCTATTTTGAAGATGTGGATTGGTGCTACCGCATGTGGCAGGCGGGGTTCGAGGTTGTCTACTTCCCTGACGCTCGATTTGTGCACAAGCATCGGCGTGACAGTGCCAAGGGGCGTTTCAATAAAAGTTTTTGGCTACATTTGGGCAGTTTGATCTCGTTCTACGAGAAGTGGGGCATTTTGGTTTGGCTGCTGAAAAAATGGCGTGATCCGTTGTTGATGATGTTGTGGTGGGCCTTGGATATGTTGGCCTTGGTGGCTGCTTTTGGCAGCGCCTATGGCCTGCGGAGTGTGGCTGGTGGTCTGTTTTCCGAACCGCTATATGCCGCTAGTGAATACACGCCATTGTTCTGGTTTGCCGGCATGTTGGCCAGTGCCGTCTTCTGGCTCACGGGGCGTTACCGAGCTGGGCAGCTGCGCGCCCGTCGAGCTGTGGGCGAGCATTTGCGTCAAATTGGCATCGTCGGAGTGTTGCTCTTGGCGAGCACCTATTTGGGTCATCAGGAAGTGATCAGCCGCGCCGTTCTATTGGCCTTTATTCCTTTGCTGGCAGTGGCTACTGCGCTAGGTGAAGGGATCCTGCGGAGGCTCATCAAAGATTTGGAAAAGGGCCACCTCAGTCTCGAGAGAACTTTGCTTGTCGGGGCACCGGCGTCTCTGCAAAAATGGCTAGACGGTTCTCACGATCTCGCGAAACATGGCATAGATCTGGCCGGCTATATCGCCGATGATGCGGTTGAAAGCGGCATGCCAGCGTTGTCCGGCGGTTCGGTGCCCTGGTTGGGCTCGCAGGCGTCGGCCGAGGAAGTTGTGCGCAGGTACCGCATATCACAAGTCGTCTTTTGGGATGCGCCAAGGGTTGATACTGAACATTCGTCGCAGGATTGGCAACTGATCGCCACCTTGCGTCGCCTACGGGTGCGCTTAAGGTGGTATGGTGGTGGAGCTTGGTTATTGGCGACTGGCGCCCGACCTGAATTGTTTGGGGACCAATTAAGTGCTGTTCAAGGCGCTAACAGCGGTCTGGCCTTGCGAACGGTGACCGATCGGGCCTTGGCGATCTTGTTGGGTCTTGGTATTGGTGTCATGGCACTTCTTCCGTGGCTTTGGTTAAAATTAGTGGCCGGAGGCAATGGGCGCTGCTCTATTCAGGCGCTCAAGGTGATTGATGTGTGGGGGCATGAGAATTTATTAACAATGGCGATGAATGAATCAGGTGAGGCGATGCCATTGTTTTGGCAATGGCGCCTGGCTTGGCCGCTGCTGTGTGGGAAATTGAATATGGTTGGTCCTCAAGGGTGCGACGAAGAACACATAACTGAACCTCGCACGGCGCCGGAAGTGCTTGCGTTTTGGCAGTCGATCCCGAAGTCGCCTGGATTGACCGGCGCTTGGTGTGCGCCAGATGAAAATGATTCGCTACGACGTCTAGGGGCAATGTGGAATCAGCTGTGGCTAAAGCCCGGCGGATTTCGAATGCCGTAGTTTTAGTATCGTGGGCCGTTTGAAAGCACGATGAAGATGACCCGAGGAAGGCAACGATGATGATAATCAACGCACAAAAACAACGACGCCAGATAGTCTCAGCATTGGTCTGTTTGGGCCTGACTCTCGTTGCGGTCGCGCCAAATGTGTCGGCCCAGAATGTAGAATTTCAACCGCTGATGTATGCTCGTCAGACAACCGCCTTGTTGGAACATGATGGTCTGGTAATCGGTGGTATTGCTGGCGGTGGACTAGCATTTTGGGACGCGGACGACCCGACTCAGGTCGAACGCCTTGAAGCGGGCACGGATTTGTCCGGTAATGATGTGACTGATTTGAGCTGGAGTGGACAACACGTTTGGGTGGCGACGCGGGGCGGCGGATTGACGCGAATTGCCGATGTGGCAGGAGCGCGAACTTATCGGCAATACGTGAGTAACTTGGGCAGCTTAGAGGTCAACGCTGTCGTCGGTGGCATATTGGGTTCGAGCGAACGCGTGTTCTACGGGATGAATGGTGAGGGAGTTGGGCAGATCACGGACGGTTTATCGGGAGCCATTTATACGGCCGAAGAAGACGGATTGATTTCGAATACTGTAACAAGTTTGGCCTTCTTCAATGGCGAGTTGTTCGTTGCGTCGGCTGTGGGCGTATCGCGTTTCAGAAATAACTTTTTTAACGACATGAACACGGGCTTGACCAGCCTTGAAGTCAATGACCTCAATCTTGACAGTGATGGTAATCTGTTGGCCGCGACCGCGGTCGGTGTCTTTGTTTGGAACGATGGCGGCGAGACGTGGTCACGCTTGGGTAATGTCAGTTCGCCTGCATTTGAGATCAGCAGCGCCGGTGGTTTGACCTACGCACGCGGTGGCGTGCTTCGGGTTTTTAATGGCGCTTCATGGCAGACCCTTAGCGTGCCTGCTGGGGTAACCGGGGCAATCTATGCGGGTGATGATTTTTGGTTGGGAGGTCAAGCTGGCAACAGTTCGGGCAGCGAGTTTACCGAACGTAATGCCTATGTTGCGCGCCTCAATGGGACCTCCACTTTCGAATCGTTTGAACTACGCGCCTCGCAAATTTTGAATGCCAGTGGCGTGTGTTTCGTGGGTGGGAATCCGTATGTGGGTGCTCAAATCTGGCAGGCTGTGATCAGTGGCAAGGGCACCGACTGGACCCATTATCGCTACTTGTCCGATACGCCCGAAAACGCGAACAAACGCTTGAGCGAAGGCATCATACTTTCGATGGCCTCAGGCCCCAATGATTTGCTATGGGCTGGTCTCTACGCCGGCACGGGTTTGGCGCGAATCGAAGTGCTCACCGGTCAAGTCGATTTGATCAACCCGACCAATAGCGGCTTGCTAGGTCGTCAGATTATTAATGTGGTGGTGCATCCAGATGGCCCAGTCATCACTATGCACGACCAAGAGAATGCCGAAAAGGTTGAAATATTGGTGGATCCAGATGACTGGTCTGATGCCGGAAATTGGCTGACTCTTCCTTTGGATGGTGGCTTGGGAAATGGTGAAGATGTATGGGACGCAGTGGTGCAGCGCCGCGATGTGATCTGGTTTGCGGTGGCAGGAGTGGGGGTTGTGCGGTGGGATATCAATGGCGATGCGGCAGGGCCCAATGATCCACTGACTTGGTTAGACCAAACAGATGATCGCTGGGATGCGCCCGTCACGTCGGTCAACGGAAGTCCCTTTGATTTGACGACGGCCTTTGGCCTGGAAGTCGATGTCGATGGAAGTCTGTGGGTCGGTGGCAACGGCTTGGTGCAGTTTGAATATGATGAATTCAGCCGCACCGCGACGCACGTGCGTAGCATCGGAGAAAAGGTAAACTCCTCTTTTGCGGGCTTGGTTAGTGGCAGTGTCTCCGACGTGGTGCGCGATTTTAATGGTGACATTTGGGCGGCCACCACTTCAGGCATCAATCGGGTTCGTGTTTCGGATGGGGAAGTGGAGATCGATAGCTACATCGATTTGGCCAACTATTTTGCGAATTCCAACTTTCCCGTATTGTATTCGCCCAATGTGATCGTTGGCTTACCCGGCACAACCTATAAGCGAATGGCGGTCAGCGCAGACCGTCGTAAAGTCGTGGTCAGTGCTGACCAAGGTGCTGGTATGATCACCGTCAGTGGTGCAGGCAGCAGTGCGGCACCCACCGTAGCCGAATCTTTTGTGTATCCGAATCCGTTTCACAGTGACGGCCAGGAACTCTTGAAATTGGGAGGTTTGGCTTCAGGCGCATTGGCGCATATCGAAGTCTATAATTTGAACGGGCAGCTGGTCTATGTCGATGAAGAAGTCACTGCTGAAACCGGGTTTTGGTCGGGTAATAATCGTGTAGGCAATGCTGTCACAACTGGCATGTACGTGGTGCGGGTAACCTCCGGTGGTCAGTCACAAACTTTGTCCCTCGCCATTGTAAGATGACGAGCAGCCAAGTGGATGCTTTCACATGGGACGTGGCAGAGGGCGCGCCAGATGATTGGGAGCAGTTGTTGTCGGCAACCGGTGCCGTCGATTATTCCCAAACGAAACATTGGCAAAACGTTTTCTGTCGTCACCGCGAAGGGGCCAAGCAAGTCTGGTTGACTGTCCGTCGAGGCCAAGAACTAGTGGCCGGAATGCCTGCCATAATTACACAGCAAAGCCGTCGTGTCGGGGGCGCTTTATCTCTGCGTCGTATCGATAGCAGTGTGGACGGTGTCAGCGGTGGCCCTCTTTTGCACCCAAGTTTGTCTACGCCTGAACAAGATCATGTGTTTGCTCAATTGATGAAAATGTTATTGGACGAACGTCCGGCCGGATTGTCCTCAGCGGGAGTGGCCTTGAGCGCAACTTGCGACCAACGGTTTGGCACGTTGATGGCGGCGGAGAAACGCTGGCACCGGCGCCCTTCGCCGACGGCGATGGTTTCTCTGGCGGGTGGCTCTGAAGTGGTTGCTAGCGACCGGCTCGTGGTCAACAAACGAAATGAGCGCAATCG
>JBLIOK010000007.1:0-22919 GCA_047639735.1 Candidatus Krumholzibacteriia bacterium
CTTGCCCGCCGAGGCAAAACGCAAAAGAAAAGACGGTCGCGCACCGATCCCTACCACGCCGACCGATATCTTTGAAGCCACGGCAACCGAGGCGACGGTGTACAGTGGACCAGTGCCAGCGAAACATTTTCCCCTCGATTTGACCTTGATGCTCGGGCGCGGCAGTCGCGACCGCCAGATCATTATCTTGCCGCTGCCTTCCCAAGGGCATTGGAACACTTTTATTTATATGGATGCCGACGAGTCGACCGAGAAGTTTCTTTCGGTGGCCGAAGTTTTGGCGCATTACGCGTTGTCTCGAATGATCTTGCTGACGAAGGGTTTTCACAGTCGCCATGGGCGGGTTGAAGGGATCTTGAAAGCCGAAAAGAACCGTCGTCAAAAGAGCGACACCTTGAGGGCCCGTCGCATGCGTAACGTTGATGACAAACCGGCTCATCCTTCTGTCAAAAATGCTCAGTCGATAACCCCGAGGCCTGGCCAGGAAAATGAAGTCAATATCGATCCGTTCGCGGTCCAAGATTCCGTTGAGAAAAAGGGACTAAATTCGGCCAGAGGAGACGAAGCCGGGCCGCGGAAAAGACGCAAGCTGGACTTCGGCACCATCAAAACGAAGCGGGTCGTAAAAGAGAACAAGGCAACGGATGCAAAAACGGCCGATGATTTGCCGGCTCCGCCGGATTGGGATGGCGAGTCCATTGATCTGACGCCAGAATTGGTGCTGAGTCAAAGCGGCGAATTGCCGGCCCTGCCAAAAGCAGCGTGCCATATCATGGCTGTGATTGAGGACCCGCGCACAACGGCGACGAAATTAGAATTGGCTTTGGCCATGGATCAGGCTCTGACCGCTAAGGTATTGCGCATCGCGAATAGTCCATTTTATGGCGCTGTCCGTGAGATCAAGACCGTAAGCGAAGCGATTGTTCGGCTGGGCTTTGTTTCGATCAGGAATTGGACCCTCGTAACGGCGGCTCGCTCAGTGTTTTTGGCACCTGGAGCGGGCATACTGTTCCAAAAGATTTGGCAGCAGTCTGTTATGTCTGCTATGGCCGGACAGCTCGTGGCACAAGTTGTTGGCAAAGCTGATCCGGAAGCGGTCTTCATCGGTGGGCTGATGCAGAATATTGGACAATTGGTGCTGGCTCGTAGTCATCCCGAGTTGTTCCTGGAGATTCTTACCGAATCGACCGAAAGTGGACGACCCTATCACGTGGTTGAACAAGATCGCTTAGGATTTGATCACGGTGACTTGGGCGCGCTGTTGATTAAAGAGTGGAACCTTAGTCAAGAACTTGAAGAAGCCGTGCGTTGGCATCATAAATTTCAAGAGGCCGATGCAGTCAATCAACAAGTTGCAGCGATGATCGCCTTGGGAGAAGAAATCGCTTTGACGGCGAGTGGCGAAGAAGGGCCACGTTCGGCTGATAGTGAAGACGAGGACACCCAATATTTAAACCTGAGCGATGCTGCGCGATACCTCGGCGTGACCCCGGTGCGGTTGGACGAGTTGCGCGAAAAAGCCAAAAAGCTTCAAATAGATCCGCACTTCTTTTCGTAGCCTAATACTAGGAACTTAGCCCTTGGCGCTGCGGCGATCGGTGGCTTTGTTTTTTTCTTCTGGGTTGTTAGCTGTGGCTGGCGGCTCAAAATGCAAACGACACCTCGCTTCGTAAATCTCAGCCGCGCCAACGACCACTTGTTCAGTGGCATGAGTGAGCCGCTGGGTAAAATTGGCCGGATCACCACAGGTCATACAGATGGCCAACTGCTTCGTCACGTATTCTGCTGAACACATCAATTCCGGCATCGGGCCAAAGGGGTGGCCTAGGTAATCCAGATCCAAGCCGGCCACGATCACCCTTTTGCCACGGTTGGCAAGGGTGTTGGCCACCGCGACGATGTCGTGGCTAAAAAACTGTCCCTCATCGATCGCGACCAATTCGGTGCGGTCATCGACCAAGTCCAGAATATCTGTTACCTCGGTGAGAGCCACGCCAGGAATGCTTTGTTGACTGTGTGAAACGATGCTCGTTGCGTCATAACGGGCGTCACTGCCGTGTTTGAAGATTTGCACCCGCCGTTTGGCAATTTGGGCCCGCCGCAATCGTTTGATGAGTTCTTCGCTCTTGCCGCTGAACATGGGGCCGATGATGACCTCAATCCAACCTGCCTTGCCGTGAATGATCTGCATGATGCTCCTTAGGCCTTGTTTATTACCCGTTGAACAATTTATTCTATGAAGAGGCCGGTGCCAAGAAATTGCTCGGGAGATGTGTTTCATCCAAAACGCCTATAGACCGGAAAAGAGTCGCCATGTGGTCCCGCGAACAGTTTTCTCACGTCATAACCCCTGGGGTTGTGGGGATGATTCATTTGCCAGCATTGCCAGGCAGCCCTGCCTGGGCGGGAAGTATCGAGGCGGTGGAAGAATTCGCCTTGGTCGATGCCCACACTCTGGTAGGCAGTGGCATGAATGCTTTGATGATCGAAAATTACCATGATGTGCCGTTTCACCCGACCAGTGTCCCGGCCGAAACCATCGCTGCGATGAGCCGGCTTATCATGTCCATAAGACATGCTTTCCCGGAAGTAAAAATAGGTGTGAACGTCTTGCGCAATGACGTGGCAGCGGCGCTGGCCATCGCCGTAGCCACTAGGGCTCACTTTGTGCGGGTGAATGTTCATGTTGGCGCGACGGTGACCGATCAAGGCCCTATCATTGGCGAAGCCTGGCAAACATTGCGCAAACGAAAAGAGCTGGGCGCTGACCACGGCAAAGATTATATCGGCATCATGGCCGACGTGCGGGTCAAACACGCTCGCCCCATGGTGGAACGACCTCTCGGCGAAGAGGCCCAAGATTTGCGTCTGCGCGGGCTGGCCGATGCTATCATTGTCACCGGGACTGCGACGGGCAGTGGGGCAGATCCCGGCGACATTGCGCTTGTGCGTGAGGCGTTACCGGACTGCCCACTTTTGGTTGGTAGTGGTGTCACCGAAGCGACAGTGGCTGACTTTCTACCTGCGGCCGATGGGTGCATTATTGGATCATCGCTTAAAGAAGAAAAAACTGGAAATGCGCAAGCACCAGTATCACCAGATCGTTGTCAAAAATTCATGCGCGCATTTGCTGCCATAAATAATCGTTAGTTCGAATGAGAGGGCTTGGGAATGAACATTCTTGTCACTGGTGGAGCCGGATTTATCGGCTCCAATTATGTGCGGCTTTTGCTGGAAAGTAGCGACGACAGTGTCGTGAATTTCGACCTGCTGACCTACGCTGGTAATCTGGAAAATCTCGCCGGCTTGGAAGATCACGCGCGCTACAAATTTGTGCGTGGTGACGTGTGTAGCCGAGACGATGTAAAAAAAGTGATGCGTGAAAACGATATCGATGCCGTCGTGCATTTTGCTGCCGAGAGCCATGTCGACCGCAGCGTCGAGGGGCCAGAAATATTTGTGCTGACGAATGTGGTGGGTACGGAGATTCTATTGGAAGAATCGCGGAGCGCTGGAGTCGATCGATTTGTGATGGTCAGCACTGACGAAGTCTATGGCTCTTTGGGTAAAGAGGGATTGTTCACTGAGACAACTCCGCTGTCGCCAAATTCTCCCTACGCAGCGAGCAAAGCCTCGGCGGATCTGCTATGCCGCGCCTTCTTCAAGACATTTGATTTTCCGGTCATGACGACGCGTTGTAGCAACAATTATGGGCCGTATCAGTTTCCAGAAAAACTGATCCCCTTGATGATCGCCAATGCACTCGAAGACAAACCTTTGCCCGTTTATGGTGATGGCAAAAACATTCGCGATTGGTTGTACGTGGCCGACCACTGTACGGCGATTGATGCGGTGTTGCGTCGTGGCCGTCCCGGTGGCATTTACAACATCGGTGGCTGCAACGAACTGACTAATATCGCTCTGGTTGAGATGCTGGTGGATCGTTTGGGCAAAAGCCGTGATTTGATCACTTTTGTCAAAGACCGCCCTGGGCATGATCAGCGGTACGCGATCGATTCGTCCCTGATGCAAGAAGAGTTGGGCTGGCAGCCAAGCGTTGACTTTGCTAAAGGTCTGGACGAAACCGTCACTTGGTATCTTGAAAACCGAGAATGGTGGGAAAAGATAAGAAGCGGTGACTATCAAAAATATTATGAAAAGATGTACGGTTCACGGGGTGGTGTCGAGGGTGGTGCCAACTAGCCATGGATACCGCTACCACTTGTCAACTGCCCGATGGACGTTCGGTAACGTTGGATGGGTCTGTTGTCGAACAAGTGTCGTGTGGCGTGATTGTGCTCGGTTCTGTTACGGCGGTTGAGCAGCCCGAGATTTGGCGTTTGACCAAAGAACTGAGCACTCAATTGAGGGCCGAACATCATGGCCGAAAACCATCTCAAATTCCCGGATTGGCCGAAGCTCGTACATTGTACAAAAGTTTTGGCGTTGACCCGTCGCGAACTCGCCCCAGCAGCGAAGCCCTTTTGCGTCGGGTTATGAGTGACAAAGA
This sequence comes from Candidatus Krumholzibacteriia bacterium, assembly GCA_047639735.1. Classification (GTDB taxonomy): domain Bacteria; phylum Krumholzibacteriota; class Krumholzibacteriia; order LZORAL124-64-63; family LZORAL124-64-63; genus JAGRNP01. The sequence goes on from JBLIOK010000007.1 coordinate 4,511, forward strand.
ACTCTATCGGATCAACGGTTTGGTTGATGCCTGCAATCTTGCCTCGCTAAGCTTCCTCTTGCCCATCGGAATGTATGATCTGTCACGAATACAAGGCGGGGTGACCCTGAAGGTAGGGGCCCCCGGCGATGTCTATCCCGGAATCCGAAAAGCCGACGTGAATGTGGCGAGCCGTTTGGCACTGTTCGATGATGAGGGCCCTTTTGGTTCACCAACCAGCGACTCAGCACGAACATGCATGACAGAAAACACCAACGAGGTGATGGCTGTGATCATGGCTACTGCTTCCTACCCAGACGAGAAAATGGCGGATCACCTGACCGCTTTCAGTGAACTCTATTGCAATCATTGTGGCGGCGTTGAATGGCACCGCTCTGCTTTGAATGGGCGCACACCATGAGGCTCGCGTCAGTGGTTACAGGAGCGCTCTGTTTAGCAATACTAACGACCTCCGGCACTTCGTTGGGTTCGGCCTTTCCCGACTTAGGCGGTCGCGTAAGACTGCTGACAGCGCCAGAATTTGCTGGTCGTGGAAATGGCACGCCTGAACTCGATAGCGTCGCTGACACGTTGGTTTCTTGGTTGGCCGCCGCCGGACTGGAGCCGGGATATGGAGAATCTTGGTCGCAAGAATTTGAATTATCTGGTGTGCCGGATGGTCTCAATACCGCCGGCCGTAATATTGCTGGCTACTGGCCGGGCCGCGGGCGGTTGGAGTCCGAAATCGTAGTGGTCTCGGCTCACTACGACCATCTCGGTCGCGTCGAACCGTTAGCCGTTGGATTACCAGATTCAGTGTCCTATTTTCCCGGCGCCAACGACAATGCGTCGGGCGTGAGTGTCCTCTTTGACCTTGTAGAGTCACTGACCAGCAACAGCCTCGATCAAGGGGACCGGCGCAGTGTGTTGTTTGTTTTGTTCGGCGGGGAAGAGATTGGGTTACAGGGCAGCGCTCATTTTGTTGGCCAACCTGGCTTTGACCAAGGGGCGATCAATGCTGTGCTAAATTTTGACACCGTTGGCGTTATTACCAATAATCAGTTGTATGTCAGCGGTCTGGGCTCTGCGCAACCCTTTGTGGAAATTGTGGCCGGCTCAGAAAATGGTGACTTGCAGCTGAAGACAACGCAATCTATCTGGGGTGGCAGCGATCACATGTCATTCGTGAGTCGAGAAATCCCGACTCTGTTTGTCTTCGGAGGGCCCTATGCCAATTACAATCGCACAACCGACACCTGGTCAAACATGGACCGTGCAGGCTTCGAGCGAGTGGCAAAATTTTCCAGTAGTCTATTGCAAAATATGATCACCTACTCATTACCTATTGATTGGCAAGAGGGGTTTGTGGCGAATGAAAGTCGCGAGATCGCAGGTGACGAAAATCGTGACACCTGGTTTGGCTCATTGCCGGACTTTGGAGACGAAGCCAGCGGTTACGCCATCGGGGGCGTGTTTGAAAATAGTCCCGCTGAGCGAGCGGGGCTGAGCAAAGGCGATGTTCTCATCGAAATGGGCGGGCGACCGGTTGCCGGACTAGTAGATTTTACTCAAATACTGCGCGCTCATAATCCAGGCGATTTGATAGAGGTTGTTGTGGTGCGGAGTATGACGCAGATGAGATTTACCGTTGTGTTGGGCAGTCGTCAAGAGCGTCAGTGAATTTGTGAATCAATAGTTCCCGGCTCCACGTGCACAAAAACGCGAGCGACCGTAGTTACCTTTTCGCGAACACTATCTTCAACGGCGTGAGCAATATCATGTGCCGTCGAAATTGAGTGGTTGGGATCGACCGCGATACGGAGGTCGACCAGATACCAAGAGCCTCTTTGTCTAGCTTTCAATCCCCGCACTTCTTGCACGCCATCAACTCCGCTGGCGGCATTTTCGATATCAGCGACCAGGGCTGCGTTGGGCATCGTGTCCATCAATGCCATCACATTCTCGTGCAGCAGATCCCAACCCATTTTTAAGATCAAGAGAGCAATAGCCAACGCAGCAATACTGTCCATGAGGGGCCAGCCAAGCATAGCGCCACCGATTCCCGCCGCCGCGGCCAACGAACTGATAGCATCTGAACGATGCATAGCGCCATTGGCCAACAGGGCTGGGCTGTTGTTGAGGCGCCCAGCTATAAAGGTGTAGCGCGCCATGACTTCTTTGATCACAACTGAAATCAATGCGGTGATGAGAGCAGGTAAAGTGGGGGCGTGGTGGACTCCATGCACAAGATTGAGCACAGCAGACTTGGCGATAAGGACGGCGGTCGCCAACATGATGAGGGCCACAATGACAGCACCGAGAGTCTCGAAACTGTGGTGCCCGTAGGGGTGGTTCTGATCTGGTGGTCGCGTTGATGCCTTGAGGGCGAAAAGGAGACCCAAATCACTTGCCACATCTGAAACACTATGAACCCCATCAGCCACCAAGGCCGCCGACCCGGCCAATATGCCACCGACCAGTTTGCCTGCCGAGAGTATGATGTTTCCGAGTAAACCAACCAAGGTGCACACCATTGGTCGCATCCAAAACATTTCATGTTTGGGAGCAGATGGCATCATGGGGTTGGGGTTATCAATCAAAAGCCTCGTCGAGCAACGGTTCTGGATACATGGTGTCGATCACTGAGCGGTACTTCTCATTGATTTTGAATCGCTTGATCTTCATCGTCGGCGTCAACTCGTCGCGCTCTAAAGTGAATTCGTTTTCCAGTAAAACATATTTTTGGATCTGTTCAAAACTTGGTTGGTCGCTATTGAATTTTTCGATGATGCCGTCAAAGAGCTTTTGCACCGTGGGGTGTTTTAGGAGATCCGCATCGCTCACTTCATCGATTCCCGTTGAAACGGCGAAATCGCGGAGGACTAGAAAGTCCGGCACAAGCAGAGCGCTCAAAAACTTGCGTTGGTCACCTACGACAACCGTTTGGGCTATATGTTTGTGTGTGTTGAATCGATTCTCGATTGGTTGTGGTGCAATGTTCTTGCCGCCGGCGGTGACAATCAAATCCTTTTTTCGGTCGGTGATGAACACATAACCCTCAGCGTCAATATGCCCAATGTCACCAGTGGAGAACCAACCATCTGCTGACAGCACCTCATTGGTCGCTGCTTCATTGTCGTGGTACCCAAGCATGACTTGTGGCCCCCGACACAAAATTTCGCCGTCGCTAGCGATTCGCACTTCGGTCTCTGGGATGGGCTTCCCAACACTGCCAAATCGCGTCGCGCCGAACGTGTTGGCCGACAACACCGGACTCGTTTCGGTCAGCCCGTAGCCTTCTAACACGTTCATGCCGGCGGCGTAGAAAAAGCTGTTGATCTTGGCGTTAAGCGGAGCACCGCCAGAAACCATGAACCGAATGCGGCCGCCCAATTTTGCGCGTAATTTCACAAAGACCATTTTGTCAGCGACGCTGCGTTGGAATTTCAACCAAGGGCTGAGAGTTTGCCCGTGGGTTTCCAATTCTGCACACTGCATACCGACGTTGCGGGCCCAGAAAAAGATGTTCTTCTTTAGGCTGCCGGCGCCCATGGCTGTCGCTGCCGCCTTGGCATAAATTTTATCGTAGAGGCGGGGCACGCTGATCATGATTGTTGGTTTGATCTCGATGATATCCTGGGGCACGGTGTCCATCGCTTCAGCGTAGGCAATGCCGACGCCGCAATGCAGCATGGTGTAAAATCCTGCCATGCGTTCCAGGACATGGCTCAATGGCAAAAAGCTGAGGCAACGATCGTCTGCTTGGAAGTTAATCATTGTCGAGACATTCAGGACGTTCGAGACAAAGTTCCAATGGGAGAGGACAACGCCTTTCGGTTGGCCTGTTGTGCCCGAAGTGTAGATTATGCTGCAGGGCAAATCTTTGTCTGTGACGAGGCAGGTATTGCGCGGCTCGGGCGGATTGTCCGTCAATAAATTCTGGCCGATCTGCTTGAGTTTTGCAAACGTCATGATGTCTGGAAGCGTGGTTGATTCGAACGATACCACGTCGCGTAAAAAGGGCAGGCGTCCACGAATCTCGTGTATCTTTTCCGCTTGATTTTGGTTTGAAACAAAAATGACAGCAGGTTGACAGTCTTTGAGGATGAATTCGATGGTGTCAGCGAGAAGTGACGGATAAATGGGAACGACAACACCACCAGCGCATTGAGCCGCCAAATCAGAAAGTGCCCATTCCAGACGATTTTCCGAAAGGATAGCGACTTTGTCTTGTGGCTTTACGCCTAATGATCGTAAGCCAAACCGTATCGCTTTGACCCGCCGCAACGCTTCGTCACTGGACACGTCAACATATTGTCCGGATTCATCGCGATAGGAAAAGCAGTCGGGACGAGGGTGGTCATTGACTGCAGTCAGAAAAAGTTCGGGAATTGTCTGGATCGGCATCTGAACTCCTGAATAATGATTGGTCATAAGTTGCCGCACTTGGCTTGCCTGATGTCTATAGACTATGGTTACTCTGGCCCGGGTATTTTGTCAATCTTGCAACACGCTAGGCTCGTAATTTTAATTGCTGATGGAAACCACCATGGATCGTTCACATTCACTGCTGTCCTTGTCTTCGCGTGATGCCGTGCGTGCTACGCTGGTGGATTGGTTTGCCCAGATAAAGCGCGATTTGCCTTGGCGAGTGGGCAAAAACCTCTACGGCATTTGGATTTCAGAGATCATGCTGCAGCAAACCTCGGTTGCTGCGGTGGTGCCTTTTTGGCATAATTTCATGGCAAAATTCCCGACTGTAGGGGCCTTGGCTGCCGCCGACGAAAGTGACGTGTTGGCCGCCTGGTCAGGCTTGGGTTATTACTCTCGCGCGCGAAACCTGCACCGGGCCGCGAAGCTGATTTGTGAAAATGACGCAGGGAAGCTGCCTCGTACACGCGATCAATGGCAGGCCTTGCCGGGAGTAGGACCATATGCTGCGGGCGCCATTGCCAGCATCGGCTTGGGCGAGCGAGTGCCGGCGATGGATGCGAATGCGCGACGAGTTATCCAACGTTGGGCAACCACGAATCCTGCGGAATTGGCTGCCTTGACGCTGACGGCACGTAATCGGTTGGTGGATGGTTTTGGCGCTGACTTGGTGCCGGTTACCGATCCGGGAGTATGGAACGAGGCGCTCATGGAGTTGGGCGCGCTCGTTTGTGGGGCCAAGAAAGCCAAGTGCGAAGTGTGCCCGATGACTGCTCAATGCGGAGCATTTCATGAAGGATGGATCCAGGATGTTCCGCCACCATCAAAGAAAGTCGCTTCTTACGGGGTATGGGTCGGACAATTGGTCGTGACGTGGCGTGATCAGGTTCTCTTGCAACCCCCACAAGCGCCCGCCCTGATTGAGGATTTTCCCGCCCGTAAAGTGGCGCGCGACAATTTCACAGACCTGCATCCTGGATTGTGGTCATTGCCAAGCACGGTTTGGCTTCACGGACATGAGGTGCCACAAATGAAGTCCTCGACTTGGCAACGGCGCCTTGGCTTGCCCGCTTCTGCATTGCTAAAAGACCCCACGCTCGTAGAGGTTGGCGTGGTACGCCATGCCATAACCAAATACCGCCTCAAAGTATCGGTCTACGAACTGGCACTGGACGGGAGACGGGATTTGCCGAAATCATGGCGGCCATTGGTCGGCCAAAGGCAACCAGAGCCCAAGAAATGCGGTATTTTCTATTCGGAAAAAGAAACGTTGCCGCCGATTTCGCAGTTAGCGCGCAAAGTCCTGGCGTTGCAGCGCTGTGCCTTTGGCTAAGTGGTCTTTAAGTCGATTGACGTTTGCGCCTAAGCTGCCCGCAGGCTGCATCAATATCGCGGCCGCCGCTAGCCCGAATGAAGGTAGGAATTCCCGCATCGGTTAATACCTTCTGGAATTGAACGACCGTCCGGCCCGCTGCCGGAGCCATGGACGAATCGGCCAGAGGATTAAGAGGGATAAGATTCACTTTGAAATGGTAGCCCCTCAGAACGCTTACCAATTGTTTGGCCTGGCCCATGGCGTCGCTTTGCCCATCAATCACTACCCAAGCGATGGTCACTCTGCGGCCGGCGATCTTGCCGTATTCTGAGGCGAGGTCAAGCGCTTCGGTCACCGATGTTCGCCCTGGTACCGGCATCAGTTTTTTTCGGTCAGCATCAGAGCTGCCGCCCAGGCTCAGGGTAAGGCCGACGCCGGGCTCCGATGCGATGAGTTCTTGCAGTCCCGAGGCTGGCCCGCTGGTCGAGATCTGAATGCGACGACGCGACATGGCGAACCCAGATTCTGACATCATAATTTGCAAGGCGGTGTGGACGGCAGGCCAGTTGTCCAGGGGTTCACCCATCCCCATAAACACAACATTGAATTGACGGTCGCCCATTCCGGGTATGGGGTCCTCTTTGAGGTCGTGGCGCAGTCTCGCAATTTGTTCAACGATTTCACCGGCATCGAGGTTGCGCACCAAACCGCCCCGGGCCGTGGCGCAAAAGGTGCAGGCCATGGCACAGCCGACTTGGGTCGACAAACAAAACGTGACATGGTCTGCCATGGGAATAATCACGCTCTCGATATTGTGGCTATCGCGAAGCTTGAAAAGAAATTTCCTGGTGCCATCGGTAGACACTTGGCGTTCTTGCGTTTGGAGACCAGACAAATCATAGCTTTCAGCCAGTTGGTCACGGAAGGCTTGGGGCAGGTTGCCCATCTGATCCCAGTTTTGCACGTCTTTTTCAAAGGCCCATTGGCACAACTGATTCCCACGGTAGGATGGTTGTCCAAAAACATTGGCTTGTTGTTGAACCGCATCGGGAACTAGCGATCTGAGCAGCGGTTTGAGATCCATTGAAGACTGCATTTCTGTTATCACGGGCGTGGCTATATAAATTCCGGTTGCCGGATCGCCAACCAGTGATGACAATATCTTCTCTGGGGGACAAGATCGCCAATGGGAACCGCCTCGTTGGGAAATTAGTCTATTTCTCGCTAGCCGAGATGGACCCCTGACTGCTGGACAAAATCATCAGAACAAAGGCAATGGCACCCATGGCTGCTAAGAAATCGCTGCACACCGTCATGATCGTTGACGATGAAATTGCTATTCGCGAGACTCTCGAAATGATTCTCAGCTATGAAAACTATCAAGTTGTCAAAGCTGGGTCCGGTGCCGAGGCGTTGGCTTTGGTTGAAAAGCAAACCCCAGATGTCATCCTATTAGACGTGAAAATGCCGGGGATGGACGGTTTTGAGGTCCTAGAACGTCTTCAGGCCGCCAAAAAAGGCATACCAGTGATTGTGATTTCGGGGCACGGTAATATAGAAACGGCCGTTGAAGCGGTGAAAATGGGGGCCTATGATTTCTTAGAGAAGCCGTTGGACCGTTCGCGTCTCTTGGTGACTTTGGGCAATTGTCTTGACCACCAGAAAGATCGCCAACTTGTAGAGACGTTGGCTGGGCAAACCCACGACACGCCCCTTGTCGGTGACAGTTCTGGAATTATTGCGGTCAGGGAATTTATCGCCAAAGTGGGGCCGAGCGAGGGCACTGTCCTGATCACAGGTGAAAATGGAACCGGAAAAGAGCTGGTGCTGAAGGCCATCCATGAAGCTAGCCAGCGCCGAGACAAGCCATTGATTGAAGTAAATTGCGCCGCCATACCCCGAGATTTAGTGGAGTCTGAACTTTTTGGCCACGAAAAGGGCAGTTTTACCGGTGCCGATCGGCAGCGAATTGGGAAATTTGAACAGGCAGACGGCGGAACCCTCTTTCTCGATGAAATTGGTGACATGAACGGCGAGGCCCAGGCGAAGGTTCTCAAAGCGGTAGAAGAAAGCAAATTTCAGCGAGTGGGAGGCACGGACACGCGGGTGGTGGATGTTCGTATTGTCGCGGCGACAAATCGTGAACTTGCCGCGCCCGAGTCCGGTTTCAGGCAAGACCTCTTTTTCCGGCTAAATGTGCTCTCTATCCATTTGCCTCCTTTGCGGGAACGTCAGGGAGACGTGGAACTGCTATTAAACTGGTTCATGGCAGACATCGCAGTGCGCCTCAAAACGACCCCGCGACGTTTTGCCCCAGAAACCCTGGCGATATTACGGTCGTATTCGTGGCCGGGAAACGTCAGGGAATTGCGCAACTTGGTCGAACGCATGCTGATACTCACCTCCGGGGATGTCGTTAACCCCACGGATTTGCCGCCATTGCCCGGGGCCAACCGTGAATCGGGCACGAGCGATTCTTGCTTTGATTGCAATGACTTCCAAGATTTCAAGTCGCGTAGCGAAGGTGAATTTCTTCAACACAAACTCAAAGAAAACCTGTACAATGTGAGCAAGACCGCCGAGGTGTTGGGCATGCAGCGGAGTAACCTGTACAAGAAGATCACGAAGTACGGATTGCGGACGCAGCCTGAACTCGACTAAGTGAGAGCCTCTTTTATTGTGAAATGTGTCAACACGCGTTGCCAGAATAATATGATAAATGACGCTTTGAGCGGGTGAAGTTGTTGACAACACTTCAAATCGTCTGTAAATACAGAGAGTACATCCGTCCAATACTCTCAGGGCATTTGAGAGGGTTTGGACAAAGTCTCGCTTTTAAGACGGGGTGTTTTCTCGATATTCGGAGAAAAGGACTATGAATAGAATCACCAAGATTCTCGTTCTACTTGCAGTTATGTCAGTTTTCGCTGTGTCAGTCACCGCGGTGGATGTCTACGCTGGGGAAGATGTAATAGATCTTCCTAGTCATGACGTAAAGTCCGGTGAATTGGAGGCGGGCCTCAACGGCGCGCCACTCGAAGACGAAGGTGATCCTGACGGCATGGATGATACCAATGATGATCCATCGATGCTTGCGCCGAGTGGAATGAGCGCTGTAGAATGGGAGCAGTACTTGCTGCTCATCATGACACAGTTGCATTTTATGGGGCTTTGAGAGATATCTGATTTGGATGTCTCCCATTGCCTCGCGACGACTGGCAGTTAAGGCCATTCGTGCTAAGTTTGATTAAGAAGTTGTGTCACCCGTCTGTTCCTCGCCGAGAGAACGGTTGATGAAGGAAAATTTTAAAAACCGAGGCCAGCAGCCCGCTGGTAATTCAAAGCCGTCGCGGCCCTATGATGCCGCGGAGTGGAGTCGTCTGGAAGAAGTCGGCGATCTCCATTTCCACTCGTCGGCATTTTCGGTTGCCTTGGACTATTACCTGCGACTCATCGATGACACAGAGATGCGAGCCGTCCCTCGAGACCAGGCCCTGGGTTTGTTGCGCAAAACGGCAGATTGTCATTTGCGCCTTGGCCAATTGGACCGGACTGAAGCGATCCTCGACCGGGCTGTCGACTTGATCAGCCAAACCTCAACTTTGCTTGATCCCATCGAGTCTGCCGAATTGATGGCCACGTTTGATATCAGAAGGGCTGCGGTTTATCGTGAACGAGGCCGCTTGCACGACGCCTTGAACTTGGCGAAGCGCGCTTTCACTGTCTTGGCGTTGACCGACGAACACGCCGCTGTTGCCCGCCTGCAAACGATTATGGGCATTTGCCAGGCTCGTTTGGGCCGGCAAGAAAAAGCTGAAGAATTTTTTCATGATGGTCTTTCTACCTACCGCAGAATCGGTCACGACTTGGGTGTGGCCAACCTGTTGAGCAACTTGGCTGTTATCGAAAAAAACCGGTGCCGATGGGAAAAAGCCCTCTCTAATATGGAGAAGGCAGTCGAATTGGCTCACCGCATTGGCGCGAGCCATCTTCTGCCAAGATTTTACCTCAATCAGGGCATCATCTTGCAAAAGATTGATCGCCTGGGCGAGTCGCGGTCACTGTTAGAAAAAGGAATGCGCCTAGCAGTCAGTTTGGGCGATAAGATTTACGAAACCCGGCTAAGTCTCTCTATGGGACGCTTGGAAATGTTGGCTGGCCGTTTGGCTCGGTCGGAAACGCTTGTGCTTAATGGTAAGAGTCTGGCTGAAGAGCACTCGTTGATTCGTGAAGCGACCATTGCCGACGAGTATCTGGGTGATATTTTGTTGATGCGCGGGGACTTTCTCAAAGCGCGCTTTAACTATCAATTGGGTCTGGAAAAATCTCGTTCCATCGCTGCCGGCAATGACCTTGAAGGTGAATTGCAAAGGCGCGTGGGCGAGACATTCCTGATGGCTGAAGAGTTTGATCGGGCGGTGGCGGTTAGCCAAGCGGCTATTGCGATCTGTGAAAAATGTGGCGAAGACTATGAAATTGGATTTTGCCATCTGACCATGGGCAAAGCATACGGTGGTCGTGAAGACTGGAAGCAGGCTGATCATCATTTCCGCCAGGCCATCGCGAAATTCCAAGAGCAACGGCTGCCACATTTGTGGTGTCGGGCAATATTGGATTTCGCCGAGGTTCGCTTAGAAAACGCAACCGAGCCGGAATTACTGCTTTTTCGCCGTTACCTGATGGACGCACAAGACGACGGCGCTGCTTCGGTGAGCGACCAAATCTTGTGCCAGATTTTAGAAAAATTGGCGGCCGTTCAAATACTCTTAGGGCAATTTGACGATTCATTGCTCACAGTGTTTGAGCTCGAACGTCACGCGGCTGGCTGTGATGATGGCGAGTTGGACGCATCGATCGTGCAATTGCGTGGAAAAATTGAAGCGGGATTGCTCGGTGGGGTGCAAAGTGCAGAGTCGCATTTTGCGGCCATCTCTGATTTACCAGGCCTATTCGCCAGTGGCGGGCCTTCGATATCGCGCAATTTGAATTCGGTTTTAGCCGCGGGTATGGAGCGAGTCAAGGCTGACAGTGGCTTCATCGCCATGTTTGATTCGCAGGGGCCGGTGGCTGTTACCGCTTCGGGTTTGACCATCGCTACTCGTCACGGTTTGACTGAAAACTTGAGTGCTCAATTGGCCGATTGGTGCGCGAAAAAATCGCTTTCAGATCGTGAGTTGAGCACATCGTTCTTCTCACGGCTTGATCAATCTGATGAGATCATCAAAGCTGTTCCGGCCTTGCTCACAGTCGCTGATAGCTGTCTGTTTATGCCAATTGCTTTGCACGAGCGCAAGTTTGGATTGCTCTATTTGGGCAAATCAGGCGTCTCGGCAACAGGGAATGCTTTCGACCGATCAAGTCTCGATTTCTTGGCCACCTATATGGGCTTCTTAGCGCTCTTTTTGTACGAAAAGAATCGTAACGATGAAGATGGGCCTGAGCATACACCGTTCAAGCGCATTGAGAGTTTTGAAAACATCATCACTCAAAATAGCAGCATGTTGGATGTTTTGGGGCTGGCCCGCAAAGTGGCGCCGAACGACCTGACGGTTTTGTTGAATGGTGAAACGGGCACTGGCAAAGGCCTGTTGGCCTATTCAGTCCATGCCCTGAGTAAAAGGGCCAAGCAACGATTCATGTCCATTAACTGCGCGGCTATTCCTGAGTCCTTGCTGGAGTCAGAGCTTTTTGGTCATAAGCGCGGAAGCTTTACCGGTGCCCATAGTGATAAAAAGGGCCTTCTGAGTGAAGCTGAGGGCGGCACTGTGTTTTTGGATGAAATTGGCAAGATGCCGTTGAGCATGCAGGGCAAGCTCTTGCATTTTATGGACACCAAGACGGTGCGGCCAGTAGGCGCTACAAATGAATTCAAAGTCGACGTACGGGTGATTTGTGCCTCAAAATCTGACTTGCATCAGATGGCTATGGAGGGACGCTTCCTGGAAGATCTCTATTACCGCTTGTTGGATTTTCCCTTGGTGATACCGCCACTGCGCGAGCGTCCTGACGACATAGAGTTGTTGTCGCGCCACTTTGTGAGACGTTTCAGTGAAGAACTGGGCGCAGAAATTCCTGGATTAGACCGCAAGTTTCTCGATTGCTTGGTTGAGTACAATTGGCCGGGTAATGTTCGCGAATTGGAAAAGGCATTGCGCCGCGCGATCGTTTTGGCTGAGGGCGATGATGTGTTACGAGTGGAGCACCTGGCCCATGAGATCAGTAAGCAAGAGAATGCAGTCCGGACTGATGAAATCACGCCGCTCAAAGAAACATTGGCGGCAATCGAATGTCGTGAGATCACTCGCGCCATGGTGGCTGCAGAGGGAAACAAGTCTCAGGTTGCACGTGTTCTTAAGATCAGCTATCCCAATCTGCTCAAGAAAATCCGCCATTACGGTATCGCCTGATTCTCAGTTTTCTGGCGCTCACCCCCTGTTGCAAATTATTACATGACTTCGTGAATTTTCTAGAACCAAAGTTTCCAATTAAACTTGTTGTGCTGCAACAGGTTATGGTTTTGGCGGTTTTTCCTGTTAATATTGTTAATAGATTGTCTTTGGGATGACCTTTTGTGAGGTCGTTTTTTATTGCAGTTTTTCCATAAGTGATTCAATTACAACGATTTAAAATACATCAACAAAAAGGTAATAGTTGGTATGCGTTCTGCATATAGGTATGTGAAGGGGCCGGTTACAGGGAACCTCTTCAAAGTTTGATTGATCTTTGACATTCGTGTTTTCGGGAGATTGGGGTTTTTCCTTCACCGCTTACCGGCACCGAGGGGATTCTCAACAGGAAGGCTGAAGATTGGGTTGCGAAGGTGTGGGGTCTTAGTGATTACCATTTCTTCAGCGAGAGAGAATTTGCAACCTTTTCTCCCGAAACGCGAATATCAAGGAACTGTCAGATCCAGGGAGCCAAACGCTCCTAAAACACATTAGAATCTCTGGTCTCTGACCGGAGTCCGATAAAAAGAGCCTCTTGATTTTGGAAAGGCGAGATCCAAAATCAGCTAGCCGCAAGGCGGGGCTCTTTTTGCTTGCCCAATGGCGTCGGCAACCCAGTGGGGAATGACGTCTCTTTTTGGGTAAATTGTCCCTCAATACACACATCAAATGTGAGTATTTGTGCTTTGAGAATCGATTGTGGGGTATTTGGCCTGCATAATTGAATCCTTAACAGCAGGACACCCTAGATTTCATAACTCCTTACATTACAATGAATAAGAGTATTTTTCAGGGCATTTGTATTTGCTCTTTTTGGAATTTCCTGCCTGTTTTTTCCTTGTATAGACAAGCCAGCCCGGTCTGGCACAATGTCTGCGTAAGTAAATGTGGCGAACATGGTTCTAGAGGAGGCGGAATAATGGACAAAGCAATGACACTTCAATTAGCGAACGAAACGCGACTCATGCCGGATGTGCGAGCGACCGGTATTCAGATCGGTGGGAGAGGTGCTTTGCTGCGGCGGCTTCTGGTGGCCGCTACATTTGTCCTGTTAGGCGCAATGGCCGGATGTGAATCCGACGACAGCGACTGCTTGAATTGCGTCGAGCTTCCACCTCCTGTAGTGCCTACCGGTGTGCACAGTATCAGCGCGAATAACGAAGTCATCGTGCAATGGTTCGACATCGCTTATTCCCCTTATGATGACCGGTACAACGAAAACGTCACGACTTACTATATCTACAGCCGTTTCTATGATTTTGGCGACGAAAATGATCCCAACCGAGAATTCTTTTACATCGGTGAAGTGGCCTGGGATGAAAATTACGACGGCGGCACAGGTTTGCATTGGTTCTCTGATATCGATGTCGAAAATGGCCAGCAATACGAATATGCGGTTGCCGCGGTCAACGCTAACGGCCTTGAAAGCGCTTTAAGCTTCGAGTTTGTAGCGGATGCTCCCTTGCCGATGAGCCCCCTGGATAGCAATGGTTGGTTTATTCCGGTTAAGGTTTTTAATGCCGCTGGGCCCAACGCTCAGTCGTCGGGCTTTGATTTTCGCCAGGCCGGTTTGAATCCTAATTTCCTCACCGCCGGTGTGGTTAATCCACAGGATGGCTTCGATATTCAAATCAATTTTGAAGGGGCAAATGCCTACGCTTTAGCGAATGTCGCGAGAACCCAAATTCAAGACTTTGGCATTTTTAGCGACGGGGCGGGAAACATACTCTTTGAAGGAGTCTCATGGGCTCCGGCAAGCGGCTACTCGCGCACCGGAAAACTAGAGTTGATCGCTGGGCACATTTACTTGGTTGAAATTGTAGACCCGGCCACACAAGAATTGCACTACGCTAAGTTTGGCGTAGACCGAGTGAATGTGGATACCGTGGATATCATTTGGGCTTACCAGTTGATCCCGGGACTACCGGAGCTGTCCATACCGAATCCGACTGAAGAAGAAACCGAGGCGCCACAACTACTCAAGTTGTAGCAATTATTTGCACGCAGCCCCCTGGAATGGGAAGGGAGAGGAAGCCATGACACGCTTGCTAAAAAACGAAAAACAGAAATTTGCACGACATCGCCGAGCAAGGGTCCGCGCTTGGGCCATAATTCCCTTTTTCATCCTTGGGGCGGGCCTCGCGCAGGCCGCCAGCCTACCGCCAGAACAGAGTGAGTATCAGGCAGAAAAATCGGTAAACGATTACATGGCCGAAAGCTCAGAAGTTGGCGGAAATAAACAATCCGATTTCGATTACGCCACGATTGATCTGCGTTCCGATGTTTGGGTTGATCGCAGCTCAGAAGAAGTTTACTCCAAAGGCGAAGAGCTGAAGGTAGGCTTCGAAGTCAATCAAGATGCCTATGCAGTGATCTATCGTATTGATACTGAAGGTTTCGTGACAGTCTTATGGCCTAGAAGTCGATTTGATGACGGTTTCGTTTTTGGCGCCCATGAATATCAATTACCTGTTTCAGGCGAGCGGACTTTGCGCGTTTCTAGCCGCGAAGGTGAAGGCTTCATTGAAGCCATCGTTTCCAAATATCCTTTTGATTTGAGAAACCTTGAGGTTGATTTTCACCACGAAAAATCGGGTGAAAAGTTCAGCTTTGCTGTTGCCGGTGATCCCTTCCTGGCGATGAATGAAGTCAACTTTGCGGTGACAGGTTTGGAAGATTCCGGCGAATTTGTGGTGACTAATTATGCCAAGTACTATGTGCATCAAGCTGTTGATCACCCGCGGTATTTGTGTAGCCAGTGTCACATTGAGGACGAAGTCGCCTATGACCCTTATGTAGACGAATGCACTTTAACGATCGAATACGACTATTCTTGGTACAACGGCTGGTATGACCAATATGGCTACTACCCCGTTTATTATAATCCTGCTTACGTGTACATCGATCCATGGACCTATAATCCTTGGGTGAATTACTGGTACACACCGTCGTATTATTCGGCACCATGGTATGGCTGGGGTTGGGGTTGGGGCGCTTGCTACAGTTGGGGATATTCACCGTATTATTACGGTAACAGCTACTATGCTTATTCGAATGGGTACGACCGCTACCGTCCTCTGGACCGGAACAATCCGGGTGGAGGTTCGGACGGATCACGAACTAAAACTCGGGAACATTCCCGAGGATCAGAGATGGTCAAGCGAACTGGTGTGAGCGATAGCGATCGAAGTTCGATGGCAAGCCGAACGCGCGGCGGGACGACCAATGCCCAGCGGGGCAGTGGGGTGGGCACTGAACGGACTGATCGTAGCAGTTATCGCGGATCAGATTTGAACAGCCGCAGCCGCCAAAGTTTTGACCAAGTCGCTAACGGAAGTTCTGGACGAGGTGGTCTGCGAATTCGCGAGACCGGTCAATCCGGTGGCAAAGGCAGCGGACAATCCACCCAGGTGAGGGATCGTCGTCACACCGCAGGGGGGCAGGGGCGCGAAGCCGGGCTCAATCCCGTCAGTCGAGAAGCAAATACAGATTTTCGTGGGGTCAATCGAACCAGCGGCCGGGGTCGGTCCGGTTCAGGCGTTGGTCAAGGAAGTGGCCAAGGCAGCCGCAGCAACTCAGGTAGTGTTGGCGATACAGGACTCACCAATACGCGCAATCGCAGTGGCACGACCAACAGTTCAGGCACAAAATCTGTGCAACCGCGCAAACGAAACACGCGAGTGTGGAATTCAAGCGGAAGCAACGGAAGCGGCCGCAACAGCGGCACCAGCAGCACCAATACTCGTAGCCGTAGTACTGTCAGCCCGCGACGCAGTACGGGTTCGAAAGCCACAAATCAGAGCGGTTCATCCAGCAGCAGTGGCAGCAGTGTTAAAAAGAGCGGCTCGCGAGGCAAATCGAGTGGTTCGAGTTCGCGAGGTGGCAGCAGTTCCGGGGGCAGCTCCAGGGGTGGATCCAGTAGTGGTTCGCGCGGTGGCGGTTCATCGGGAGGCAAGAGTGGTGGATCAGGTCGTCGATAGGCGACATATAAGAAATTGAGATTGTGTTGGTGAACTCCTTTTCGTCGGCCAGTAGGGACCGGATTCTCGAAGAGGTTGGCAGCCAGTAGAGAGGTCGCAAGCGATGCGGACGGGGACACCGACACAATAAATGGAGAGCCTAGCGTGGGAATGTCGATCAGGGGTGACAGGAACCGCGTTAGGCTCTCCAAATTTTATAACCAGCAGAAGCATTGACCCTTGTTCAGGACCCACTTATACTGCGCGGCAGAGATGAATGTGCTGCCGTCCAAATATCCGGGCCATTGACCGGAATTTATCTTTTGCGGCCGGAAGTCATCCCGCGACTGTATCCTGATATTGAAAGGCCGTGAATTTGTTGTTGTGTTCTGAAAATCTGCGCTCGATATGTTCTCGCATATTGCCGGTCTTGATGACGATTGTGGCGATCATTTGCCATTCGTTGCTTATAGACGATGCTGCTGCGACAACGGCGAGTGATTTGCAGCCGACTACGGCCACTGTTGAAATCTCAGAGATGTTGCGAACCCAGTCAGTACCATTGCGAGGTCAAGGCGCTCCGGATGTGCAACGGTTACGACTCGGAGGGCAAATGGCGCCACCGACTTTAGAGGCCTTGGTCATGATGTGTGATTTCTCTGACAGTCTGTTGCTTGGTCGTTTCGGCGAGGTGCCAGGCGACTTTCCCCCGCCTCAACAAACGGACCGCTTGTACGCCGCTCATGATTCTCTCTTTTTTGATCACATGATGAGTAAAGTTTCGGATTACTACACCACTGTCAGTGGTGGTAAGTTGAAGGTGAATTACACGGTCCATCCTCGTGTTGTTAATTTGCCGGAACCAATGGGCTTTTATGGAAACCATCCAGAAGAGGGCGACCAGCAACTGTTGTTAGCAGCGAACGTGGTTGAACGTTTGTTGGCCGAAATCGATTTCACACTTTACGACACCTATATTTTGGTGCACGCCGGCGCGGGTGAAGAAACCGATATTCTGGCCAATAGCCCCGAACAGATTTTTAGCACTTATTTGAATCCCGATGATTTCGCTTTGGCAGTAGAAGATGGAATTCTTGCGCAACCCTATTTACCGGCGCCTGGTTTTCCCGAGGGAACCGGAATCGACCGCGTATTGATCCTGCCCGAAACCGAACAGCAAGATCCCGTGGGTGGTTTTGGCGGCGGCTTTGGCAGCTTGGGAGTGTACTGCTTCGAAGTGGGGTTGCATCTGGGAATGCTTTCTCTCTCTGATTTTACGCCGTCCGGTCGCCCCGACAGCCAAGGCATAGGGCAGTACGGCTTGATGGGGTTTGGCCTCTTTGTTGGGCTCGGCTTCATTCCGCCTCATCCTTGTGCTTACAACAAGCTTTTGATGGGGTGGATCGACCCGTACGAAGCTGATGCAAGCGCATTTGGCACCTACGGCTTGACTCCGGCTAACAACCCAGAATCGCCGACAGCAAGTGCGCGGGTGAGCATCACGGGCCAAGAATTTTGGTTGCTTGAATATCGATTGCAAGATCCCAACGGTGATCGCCGGTATTCTTTTGCTGATGATAAAAATGGCAACGGATTGCCTGATTTTTGGGACGCTGATTCTGAGACGGGCGATGGTCGACCAACCGGGAAATTTGATGCGGCGACCGATTCCTTAGAGCGAGTGATCGATGCTGAATGGGATTTCGCCATGAGCGAAAATAGTGCGCGCGGATTTGGTGAACTGGGGTGGGGCAGTGGTGTTTATGTCTGGCATATTGATGAAGGCGTAGTTCTGGATGTTTTCTCGGAGCCACGAAATCTTTTCAATGCTGACCCGAACCGCAAGTCTGTCGATCTGGAAGAAGCCGACGGAATCCAGGATTTGGATTCGCGGCAGCCTTCACCATTTGCTCTTGGCGGCGATAATGACAGTTTCCGTGGTGAATTTGCGAATACTTTTTCTCCGACGACATTGCCTCGTACTGACACTTCTGGTGGAGCGTATACTGGAATCATCTTTTCCGAATTTAGCCCCGTTGTGGCTGACTCATTCTTGACTCCACTTTTTATTGATGCGAATAACGACACTTTCTGGGCTTTTGATTACGCCGATACTATGAAGTTCACTTTACAGACCGAGCTGTCCGGTGCGGGGCCTGTTTTGGCGGCGCGCCGTGAATTCCCCGCCGGGGTCGATCTGCGCGGCTCGCATGTTTTGTTGGGCGATCTGGACCAGTTGGGCGGAACGTCCGAGATTATTTTGGCAGGCCGGGCTGGTG
>JBLIOK010000008.1:0-22563 GCA_047639735.1 Candidatus Krumholzibacteriia bacterium
ACTCTCAGCGAAGATGACATCATAAGAGGGCTGAAAAAAGGCACCCTTGAGGGCACCGTCTATCCTGTTTATTTTTCCGATGCTGAGCAAGAAGTGGGTTCGCGTGCTCTCTTGCGCTCGGCCAACAATCTGTTCCCCAGTTCTTTTCATCGGACACGCAGTGAGATGGAAGGAGTGGTGCCAGGCGGTAAAGAGAAGGCCGCCTTTACCCCTGGAGCTGACGCTCCCGTGGTAGCTCTGGCATTCAAACGCCAATATGAAGACCAAGGTGGCGACGTCACGTGGTTGCGAGTTTTTAGTGGCAGTGTCAAAGCCGGTGATAACCTGAAATGCAGCGATGGTTTTTCGACTGAGCGGATCGGGCAGTTGAGCGTTGCGGTTGGCAAAATAAAAGAGAAGGTTGAATGCGCAACCGCCGGTGATATCGTCATGGCAGCAAAACTAAAGCATACTCACATTGGCATGACGTTAACGTCGGGCGTTGATTTTGCATTCCATCCTTTTGTCTACGCGGTGCCCAATAGTGCTGATGCTATTTCACCTGCGACCAGTGGTGAAGAAGACAAGATGGCGGCAGGCCTGCACAAGCTGCACGAAGAGGACCCGACGTTTTCATTGATTCATCAACCGCATTTGTCCCAGACGTTACTAGCAACGCAAGGCGAGACTCATACTAATTATTTGCTGGAACGGTTGAAGAAAGCGACCGGCGTGGTTGTTGATCGAACCCGTCCGCGCATCAACTTCAAAGAGACTATTCGCGGCACGGCTGAAAAACAAGGGCGCCATAAAAAACAATCGGGCGGACGCGGACAGTTTGGCGATGTGCATCTGCGGTTGGAGCCGCGTGCTCGCGGTGAGGGGTTTGAGTTCGCCAATGAAATTGTGGGTGGAGTAGTGCCGACCAAGTTTATTCCTGCCGTCGAAAAAGGCTGCCTGGAAGCGATGACCGACGGCCTGATTGCGGGCTATGAGATGGTCGATGTGAAGGTGGCTTTATTCTTCGGTTCATATCATAATGTGGATTCTAGCGAAGCGGCCTTTAAAATGGCGGCCCGCAAGGCGCTTAGGGCGGCGGTGGCCGAGGAAACAGGAAAGTTGCGGCCGGTCATCTTAGAGCCGATTATGCATGTGCAGGTTGTGGTGCCCCAGTCTTATATGGGCGACGTGATGGGAGATATTTCCACCCGTCGTGGCGCAATACAGGGCAGTGAAGCTGACGGACCCTATCAATTGGTGTCGGCTGATGTGCCGGAAGACGAACTTTATCAATACGCAACGTCCCTGCGGTCAGTGACCCAGGGAACCGGATTATTCACCATGGAATTCTCTCACTACGCAGAAGTGCCGGGAGACGTCCAAAAACGGTTGGTCAGCGAACACTCAAAATCGCAGACCGCCGAAGAATAGGGAGCACATGGCCGGACATTCAAAATGGGCAAATATTAAGCATCGTAAAGGTGCCCAAGATGCCAAACGCGCCAAAGTCTTCACACGATTGATTCGTGAGATCACAGTGGCGGCTCGCCAGGGCGGAAGCGATCCTGATGCCAACCCTCGTTTGCGTTCAGCGATCATCGCTGGCCGCAGTTCGAATATGCCCAACGACACCATCGAAAAAGCCACCAAGCGTGGTACCGGTGAACTAGGCGACCTGATCATCGAGGAAATCAACTACGAAGGCTACGGCCCTGGTGGAGTTGCGGTGCTGGTAGAATGCCAAACCGACAATAAAAATCGCACGACGGCAGAAGTGCGGCATGCGTTTACAAAGTACAACGGCAACCTTGGTAGCAATGGTTGTGTGTCATATTTGTTTGAGCGCAAGGGCATGATCGTGCTCGATGGTGAAAAGACGGATATGGAAAAAGTCATGGATGCAGCAATCGAAGCTGGCGCCGAAGATGTCGAGGATGACAGCGGCGTCATTTCAGTTACCACAGCCATGGAAGAACTTCACAGTGTCAGCGCCGCTTTGAGCGACGCCGATTTTCCCGTCATGAGCACCGATTTGGTCCAAGTGCCGAGCACTACGATCCAAGTTGAAGGCAAAGACGCGTTGACGCTAATGAAATTGGTGACGCGACTGGATGACTTGGATGATGTTTCACAGGTGTCGGCAAACTTTGACATTGATGACGACGTGATGGCGGAGATCGAGGATCAGCTTTGATCTGCGGGGTTCGCCTGGCTGAAGGAAGCAAACTCTCATGATCATCCTGGGGGTTGACCCCGGTTCACACGCGACCGGTTATGGTGTTATCAGCACCGAACCGGTCGTTCGTATGTTGGCCGGTGGTGTGATCCGCACGAAAGCGAAACAGACCTTGAATAATCGTCTGCTGACCATTCATGATGAGTTGTCAGAGGTGATCAAAGTCCATCAGCCCGATGAGATGGCGGTGGAGGATTTGTTCACCGCTAAGAATGCGCGCAGTGCGCTTATTCTTGGCCATGCTCGTGGTGTTATTCTTTTGGCCGGCGCACGCGTGGGGTTGCCTATCGCCGAATACGCACCGCGCTCGGTGAAGTTGGCGATCACTGGCAACGGCGGGTCGACCAAAGAGCAAGTCAGGTTCATGATCATGCGTATTTTGGGATTAAAGAAAGAACCGCCATTGGATATGAGCGATGCCTTGGCAGTGGCTTTGGCGCACAAGGGGCGAAATGTAATGAGGATGAAATCATGATTGCGTATGTCGAAGGCACGGTGGTGTCCGGTGGTACCGAAGCGGTGGTGGCCGTTGGTGGTGGCATGGGATTGGATGTCACGGTTTCGGCGCAGTCGGCCGAGCAGTTGCCTGCGCCCGGTGAAAGCGTAAGACTATGGACTCATTTGGCGGTACGAGAAGACAACTGGTCCTTGTATGGCTTTGTGCAGTCTGAAGAACGGGCTATGTTTCGGCTCTTGATATCAGTTTCTGGCGTCGGGCCAAAAGTGGCGATGGGGATGTTGTCCCGTGCCTCGGCTAAGGACATTGCTGCTGCGTTGCAAACAGGCGATGAGAAAAGTTTGCAGGCTCTGCCTGGGATCGGTAAGAAAAGCGCCGCACGTTTGGTGGTCGAACTTGGTGAAAGAGTTCCCGACCTAAAAATGATGGAAGCTGCCGGCGGGGGGCATGCTGCACGCAGTGGTATGGCCGAGGCCGTTTCCATTTTGGGGGCGATGGGCTTGCCTCCGGTGCGTGCTGAAGGCGCCTTGGCCAAAGCTCGCAGCCAAGACGCTGCATTGACTGAGGACATGGAAGCCTGGGTCAGAGTCGCGCTGCAATTGTTGTAAATTTGGAATGATCGTCTGAAGGGATTCACTTGGAACACGAACGCTGGACAGCTCCGGAAGAACAAAAAGAAGACACCGTCTTCGATGTGACCTTGCGCCCCAAACGTCTAGACGATTTTATTGGGCAAAATGAAATAAAAGAAAACTTACGGGTTTTTATCAAGGCGGCTCGCCAGCGCGGAGAAGTGTTGGATCATGTGCTTTTGCACGGCCCTCCAGGTTTGGGGAAAACGACTCTGGCGCAAATTTTAGCCACTGAAATGGAATTGGAAATCCGGTTGACCAGTGGCCCGGCTTTCACGAACAGCGCCGAACTGATTGCCTTGCTGAGTGAGCAGTCTGAACATCGTGCTATCTTCATTGATGAGATCCACCGTCTGGGACGTGTCATCGAAGAGCATTTGTATCCGGCGATGGAAGATTGGCGGGTGGAGCTGATCATCGACAAAGGCCCCAACGCGCGCCACTTTAATTTGCAGCTTGAACCATTCACCTTGATTGGCGCCACGACCCGGGCAGGCTTGATCACGCCGGCGATGCGCAGCCGCTTTGGCATCGTATGTCATCTGGATTTTTACCCACCTGAAGATTTGGCGACCATCGTCACGCGCAGTGCTGGGTTATTGGGCATTGCGATTGACCCGGGTGGTGCCTTGGAGATTGCAAGACGCAGTCGCGGGACACCGCGAGCCGCAAACCGTTTGTTGCGACGAGTGCGTGATTACGCTCAAGTTGACGGGCATAAATCCATCGATAAGGCGTCGGCCGATGCGGGTTTGACGCGTCTAGGTGTCGATCATTTGGGACTCGAGCCGTTGGATCGCAGGTACTTGACACAGTTGATTGAAAACTTTGACGGCGGACCAGTCGGTGTTCAGAACATGTCGGTTAGCTTGGGGGAAGAACTCGACACTCTCGAAGATGTCGTGGAGCCTTTTCTGATCCAGTCAGGTTTGTTGAAGCGGACACCGAGAGGTCGCGAGGCAACGGCAGGGGCCTGGCGCCACCTTGACTTGCAACCGCCGACCGTGCGAGAGGAGGGGCGGGGCAACCCGCTCTAGACTAAGCCGATGGCCAGCTCCTATGACTTTCATTTACCTGATGCCTTGATCGCTCAGTCGCCACCGCAACGCCGTGGCGATTCGCGCTTGCTGTTGGTCGAACCGGGGCAAGGTGTCGCGGGCGAAATCCCATTCCGGGAAATCAGCCAAGTGCTGCGTGCAGGCGATCGTTTGGTCTTGAATGAAAGCCGCGTCATGCCGGCGCGTCTGCAGACAGTGCGCACGGACACCGGTGGCCGGGTTGAGGTGCTGCTTTTGCGTCCGGTCGACGATGGGCAAGGCTGGTTGTGCATGGCCAAACCTGCTCGTCGCCTGCGCCCAGGGTTGCAGTTGCGGGTTACGCCACCGCCAGGCGGGAACAGCCGCAGGCCTCCGATTCTTAATATTTTGAGGCGAGGCACCGAAGATGAGGATGGACAGATCGTCGTTGGGACCAAGACGAACCTGGCCACAGTAGCTGAGCAGTGGGGCGTGATGCCCTTGCCACCCTACATACAGCGCGCCGAGTCGGATCAAGAACAAGATACCCAGGACCGTGCCCGATATCAGACTGTCTATGCACAGGCCGATGAAACGGGGGCCGGTTCGGTGGCTGCACCTACTGCAGGCCTGCATTTTTCAGAAGCCACCCTTCAGCGATTGACCGCCATGGGTGTTTCCATCAGTCGAGTAAGTTTGCACGTTGGTCCGGGCACGTTTAAGCCGCCGAGTGAAGAACAAATTGAAAGCCGGCGTTTGCATCGCGAGTTTTTTCAAATGCCGGCGGCCACGAACCAAGAGATTTCCTGCACTCGCGCCGCCGGCGGACGGGTGATCGCCGTGGGCACGACAGCATTGCGCGTGTTGGAGACCGTGGCGCGTTTGGGCTTGCCAGACAATGCTGAGGGTGTGGTTAAATTTGAACCCGACAATGATTCTTCGTTTATCGGCGAGGCTCGGGCCGTCGCCGGAAGCTGGGAAGTATCGGGCGAGACACGGCTTTTTGTTAGGCCGCCAGATAAGATCACAGCCGCCGACGGGCTGTTGACGAATTTTCACTTGCCGGAATCTTCGTTGTTGATGTTAGTGGCCGCATTGATGGGCGATGATATTTGGCCAGACGTATATGCCTATGCAGTTCAGCAAAACCTGAAATTTTACAGCTATGGCGATTGCATGCTTATCTTGCCCAGTACGCCCACGGCGCCAGAATAGGAATTTATGAGCCAGCACGCTTTAGATACCCCGTTTTCATTCACTCGCCAGCACACGGCACCTGATTGTCGTGCTCGCACCGGCGTGCTCACGACCGGTCACGGCAGTTTGCCAACGCCAGTGTTTATGCCAGTGGGCACCGTGGGTTCGGTCAAAGCCGTCACCTTCGAACAGGTCTGGGAGACCGGGGCCAAAATTATACTAGGCAATACCTATCATCTTTATTTGCGGCCCGGACCCGAGTTGATTGAGAAATTCGGTGGCTTACACAAGTTCCAAGGATGGGACGGTGTGCTGTTAACGGACAGCGCAGGTTTTCAGGTTTTTTCGCTCAATGAGTTGAATAAAATCACGGAAGACGGCGTCGAGTTTCGCAGCCATCTGGACGGTAGCAAACATTTCTTTAGCCCTGAACACAGTATGAATGTGCAACTGTCTTTGGGGTCGGACATTGTGATGGCCTTTGACCAATGCGCGGCTTATAGCGCCGAACCGGCCGAGGTTGAACGGGCAGTAGAGCGCACCACACGTTGGCTCAAAAGATGTCGCGACGTGTTTGGCGGTCGCGCATATCGCGGTGGTTGGGAGCGGGTCTTGTTTGGAATCATGCAAGGCGGGGTAGATCCGGCGTTGCGCAAACGTTCGGCCGAAGAAATTGTTGAACTCGATTTGCCTGGCTACGCCATCGGCGGCTTGTCGGTCGGTGAACCGATCAGCGCAATGCGCGAAATCACTGACCTTGCGACGGACCTGTTGCCGTTAGAAAAACCGCGCTACTTGATGGGCGTTGGCTTCCCCAATGATATCATGGCCGCGGTGCGCGACGGCGTGGATATGTTCGACTGTGTGTTGCCCACGCGGATGGCGCGGACAGGCACGGCCCTTACACGTGACGGTCGTTTGGTTATCAAAAACCAGGTCTTTGCCAACGACCCTGATCCCATTGATTCTGAATGCGGGTGCCCTGTTTGTGCACGCCATAGTCGAGCTTACATTCGCCATCTTTTTCAGGCTCGCGAAATCTTGGGCGCCACCCTGGTGACCATTCATAATCTGCACTATTACCAAGAGCTCATGGCCGACATCCGGTTGGCAATTGATGAAGACAGGTACTCTGCCTTTGCCGCGGCGGGGATCGCCCGTTGGGAAGACGGCGAGACAGAGCGCATGTCGGCCATTAAGGCGCGTAAGGGCTAAACCCGGCTTAATTGCCTCAACATTAAATCCGGTGATTTGACCAGATGCATCCGGCCCACCATTTTAGCAGCACGGATTTAGCCGCGATGCCGCACTTCCCTGTGTGGCCTTTGAACGCTCCCTTCGAAGCAGGAGAAAGATATGTTGGCAATGACGATGTTGGCGATGGCAAACCCCGGCGGTGCCGGTGGCGGCGGCGGTGGCATGATGACCGTGCTGATGTTTGGCTCCATTTTTGCGATCTTCTATTTTATGATCATTCGTCCCCAAAAGAAGCAACAAAACGAACGCAAACAAATGATCGAAGCGCTTAAGCGAGGCGACAAAGTGGTCACCAGCGGCGGCCTTTTCGGCACGGTGAAGGATGTCAAAGCTGACCGTCTTATCATCACAATCGCCGAAGGCATAAAAGTTGAAGTGGCAAAGACTGCCGTCAGTGGAGTTGTTCCCGAAAGCGAATGATGTCCAGACAAGGACCACAGATCAGACGATTTGGGTCGGCGTGTTTGCGGCGTCAAGCAGTGCCGGCCGACGCGAAGTCGCCGGCAACCCAGGAGCTGTTGGACAGGATGTGGGAAGTGCTGTTAGCCGATGGGGGCGTGGGCTTAGCCGCACCGCAAATTGACGAAAACGTGCGTTTGGTTGTGGTGCGTGATCCTGACCGGCCAATCGGAGAGCAACGCCTCGACTTTGTGAACCCGGTTGTCACACGCCGTTATGGGCCCGAGAAATATTTTAACGAGGGCTGTTTGAGTTTTCCTGGATTGTACGCCCACGTTTTACGCCGGGAAGGCATTGAGTTCAGTTTTGAATCGGCCGATTCGGGCGACCTGACGACTCAAAAGGATCACGGGTTGTTGGCACGAATCATTCAGCACGAAGTTGATCATTTGGACGGGGTACTATTCATTGATCATCTCTCCGTTTGGGATCGTTTGATGTTGGGGCCTCAGTTGTTGCGAATCTTGTTGCGTCGGTGTTTCAGACGCTGATGGAGAGGTGACTCTTTTGAAAATTGTCTTCATGGGATCTCCGGATTTTGCCGTGCCTTGTCTTGAGGCGCTCATCGAGGCACGTCATGATGTTTCTTTGGTTGTTACTCAGCCCGATCGCCGGGCCGGCCGAGGTCGCAAAATG
This sequence comes from Candidatus Krumholzibacteriia bacterium, assembly GCA_047639735.1. GTDB lineage: Bacteria > Krumholzibacteriota > Krumholzibacteriia > LZORAL124-64-63 > LZORAL124-64-63 > JAGRNP01. The sequence goes on from JBLIOK010000008.1 coordinate 7,870, forward strand.
TTGCCCACGGCAGTCAAGGCAGCCGCCGAAGAACACAATATTTCTGTTATGGATTTTGGGCCTGGTAGACGCAAGGCCGTCACCGCAGCAGTTCTGGCTGAAAAGCCAGATGCTGTGGTCGTGGTAGCGTTTGGCCATATATTGCGCGAACCGCTGCTCTCTGAGCCGACCTACGGCTGCATCAATGTGCACGCGAGCTTGCTGCCTCGATGGCGCGGTGTTTCGCCGGTGCAATATTCGATATTACACGGAGACAGTTGGACTGGCGTGACCATTATGAAGATGGATGCCGGTGTGGATACCGGACCTATCTTGGCCCGACGATCAGTGGCCATCGGACCTGAAGACAATGGTGGTGACTTGCTCGACCGGCTGGCCGGACAAGGCGCCGATTTGCTTCTTCACACATTGAGAGGGCTGGAGACCGGCCACGTTAATGAGGTTGAGCAGAATGACGAAGGTGCCGTCTATGCGCCAAAATTGACCAAGTCTTTGTCGGCCGTGCGTTGGGATCGCCATGTGGTGACGGTGCACAATCAAATCCGCGCCTTGCAGCCATGGCCTGGTACGACTTCCTATTTGGGCGAACAGGTGATCAAGGTTACCGGTTCTCGGCCAACGTCATTTTTTGCGTCGGGCAAGGCGCCAGGCACCGTGCTCAGCGTGCAAGCCGAAGGGGTTGAAGTCGCCTGCGAAGACGGTTCACTAATGCTCACTGGAATTCAATGTCCCGGCCGCAAACAGTTGCCCATCGACGAATTTCTAAGAGGATTTAAAATCCAAACAGGAGATGTGCTGCGCTCATGAAGTGCGATCCGGTACGGCTTCGCGCCTTAGAAATTTTGTTGGAAGTCGATGCGGGGGAACGTTTGGAACCCGCCTTGGCTGCGGGGTTAGCCGCCATGGAGGATCCGCGCTCATCTGCGTTTTTGGCGGAGCTGGTGCGCGGTACAATTCAGTGGCAAGCCCGATACGATCATGTGATCGCTGCCTTCAGTCGCAAGCGCCCACCCAATGATCCGGTATTGATCGGAATCCTCAGGCTATCATTGCACCAACTTTTGGGATTGGATGGAGTACCGCCCTATGCGGCGATCCATCAGGCTGGCGAGTTGTGCCACCGGAAATCGAGTCGCGGTAAAGTTGGCTTTATCAACGGCATGTTGCAGGCCATCCGACGCCGGGTGGTTCCGCAAGAAAACGACCGAATGCTGAGAGAAGACAATCTGCGCGAATTGTTCGCGGAATTGGAAAGTGATCGGCCTCGTTGGCTAGCGGCGTGGTACAGTTTGCCCTCTTGGTTGGTGAACCGTTGGATCAAAAGTTTTGGCCTAACGAATGCGGAAGAGTTGTGCGTCTGGGTCAATGAACCGGTGGCGCTGCATTTGCATGTGTTGGCCAATCATTCGGCGCCCGCTACTGCTGAACATTTGATAGCGCTAGATTTGAATGTTGAGGAAGTCGAGGGACCTGGCACTCTGTTTGTGACCGATCGACCTTCGCGGCAACAGTTGCGCGACGTGCTGGCCAGTACGCCTCAAGTGATAGTCCAGGATATTTCAGTCCAGCAGGCAACAAAATGGTTAGCGACAGGAATGCCGACGACCGCGCCGGTCTTGGATATGTGCGCTGCGCCTGGGGGTAAAACTGCTCATCTGTGCGGATTGTTGGGGGACTCCATTACGATAGTGGGAATGGACAACAAGCCAACGCGAGTGGCCCTGCTTTCGGACACGCTGAGCCGCGTGGCGGAAAATCGTGCGCCCATCGTTATTGCAGATGGTGGGAATCCTCCCTTTGCTAATGACACATTTGGCGGTATTCTGCTGGATGGACCATGCAGCGGTACTGGGGTTTTGAGGCACCACCCTGATGGTCGCTGGCTTTTGAAAGCATCGACACCCGCTAATAAGGCCAAGGCGTTGTTGAATCTGGCGCATAAGGCGGCCGATATGTTGGTGCCCGGAGGGCGGTTGATGTACGCCACCTGCTCGCTAGAACCCGAAGAGAATGATCAGGTTATATCGGCACTGTTGGAGCAACGTTCTGATTTGGAGCCCGATCCTGGTGAAGATGGCCTGTGGCGTAAATACTGGCTGCCTTTTGAAAAAGTCTCGGGCCGACCCAATCGCGGTGATGGTTTTTTTGCGGCGCGCTTGAAGAAATCTCATCCAGAGAAAAAATCTGATTAAGAGCGTATTGATTTAAGACCTGATAAAGAGCTGAGAGGACGAGGCCGTGAAACTCTGGAAATTTCTTCTTTTGATCGCCGGTCTCGCCGCCGCGGGTGTCGTGCTGTTATTGAGTGCAAATTTTCTATTGATGCCTTCGCTCATCCACGGGAACAAAGTTGTCACCATGCCAGATTTGCGAGGCATGAGCGTCAGCGGCGCGGCGATCCAATTGCAGACAGCCGGTCTGGATGTGGAGGTAGCCCGACAACGCGCGCACCCGTCGATACCTGAAGGAATGATCCTCGAACAAATCCCAGCTCCTGCTGCGCGCATTCGTGGCGGCCGCACGGTGCGCTTGATCACCAGCAGTGGTCCGCCTGCCGGTGCCGTGCCACGTTTGTCCGGATTGTCTTTGCGCCAAGCTGAGATCACCCTGCAGCGTGAGAACTTCCGCTTGGGCCGCGTGCTGCGTGTGCGCCGCGCTGGCGTCACCGAGACAGTCGTCGACTACCAAAACCCGGAGCCCGGGACCGAATTATTCAAGGGCGCGATTGTGGATCTGGTGGTCGCTGAACCGGCTGCCACTGAACTCCTGCGCATGCCTGACTTAAAAGGCGTGCCGCTTTACCAAGCCCGGCAAACGATAGCCGACGCAGGCTTTGTTTTGGCGCCTGTGAGTTACAAACGCACCTCGCGTACAGCACCCAATACCATCATTTCTCAGAATCCATCGGCAGGCCTACGCATCCGCAAAGGAGAACGTCTTGAACTGGTTGCCTCGTCCCGCTGAAGGTCAGGCCTGGGTGGCGCCGTCTCTTTTGGCTGCTGATTTTTCGCGCCTCAAAGCTGACGTCGACAACATGGTCGATGCTGGCGCCGACCTGCTTCATCTTGATGTAATGGATGGCCATTTTGTGCCTAATATCTCGTTCGGTCCTTTTATTTGTCGGGCTGTTCGCCAGATGTGCGAACTGCCGCTCGACGCCCACCTGATGATCACTCACGCTGACCAATACGCTGAAGATTTCGCCAAAGCTGGGGTCGATGGACTGACCATTCATGTCGAGGCCGACGCTCCCATGACCGCTACCTTAGAGAGGATTGGGCAACTGGGCATGAAGCGTGGAATTAGTCTGAATCCAGGCACTGCTTTGGACGATATCTTGCCGTGGTTGGACCAGGTTGATTTGGTTTTGGTGATGAGTGTTCAGCCTGGATTTGGGGGGCAAAAATTTAACCCCGTTGCGGTCGAGAAAATAGCCGATTTAAGTCGCTTACGAGATAGCGAAGGGTATGATTTTTTGATCAACGTCGATGGTGGAATTAACGACGTCACCGGACCGCTTTGTCGTGAAGCCGGGGCTGATATTCTGGTCAGTGGCTCTTGGTTATTTGGCTCGGAAGATCGCACCAATCGCATCTCGACTTTGCGCGGATGAGTAGCAAAACAGCCCGGCTAATGGCCGTCTTCGTGGCGGGCTTGGTTCCGTTTGTAGTCGGGCTGCGTGTTCACGGCCAAGGCTTCAATCTGATGGATGATGGGCTGTGGCTTTTGGGGACGCGAGTCCTGGCCGATGGCGGACATTTGTATCGAGACATTTTTCAAATTTATGGTCCGGCGCGCAATCTTTTGTTGGCGCCGTTTTTCATGATCTTTGGCCAATCGGTTTTTGCTCTGGTGATAATGAAAGCGGTATTGGACGGACTTGCCGGGGCACTTGGATATTTTATCACCCGGCGCCTTGGTGCGGGGCGGTGGGCATGGTTAGTTCCTTTAGGCGTGTTGGCTCTGAGCCCAGTGTACCCGCGTTATGTCGCGGCTGGCCTCTTCGCCGCTTTAGTGAGCGGCGCGGTGTGGAACCTGGGTGCGAAACGACGTGGGTGGGTGCTGGGTGTGGCCTGGGGTGGCTTGACTTTGTTCGGCTTAGACATGTTTGCCTACGGCGCATTTTGTTTGGTTGGCACAGCTCTCCTGAGAAGCCGAGACCACGATTCCAAGTTTTCAAAGTTGATGTGTTTTGAATTGACCGGCGGTTTTTTGTTGGTGCTTTTGCCCACTGCCTTGATCGCATTTGCCGGCGGATATTTCTCCACCATGTGGTGGGATACTGTTGTCTATCCGGTGACTCGATTTGGCGGTGAAATGGGCCGCTCGTGGTTGACTGTATTTGGCTCGTCTGCGCACGTTTCCCAGCCGTTCTCTGGCTTGCACACGGGTGAAATATTAGAAGCCGCTTGGCCGGGCCACGCTGCTTGGGTAGCTCTGGCTTGGCGCTGTCTTTATGCTCTGGCATGGCTGTCGCCGCTTGCTGCCGTGTGGGTGATGTGGCGACGAGGTTGGACACACTTGACACCGTTTGCGTTCATTGCCTGGGCCAGTTGGTCAACTCTCTTGGGACGTGGAGATTTGGACCATTTGCGATTGGTGTCGTGGCTGTTGCTGTTGCTTTGGCCGCCACTTTTGGCGCGCCTTTGCCAAGCTCGTGCGTGGCAAGTTGCGGTTGCAGTTGTGTGTGTGGTTGTGCTCGGTCCACGATTCGGCGAACGGCTGTGGTTGGCTGGCAATGGGGAGCGCAGCGGCCTCAGTCAATGGGAGCGTGACACCACGGGCATCAAGATCTCTGATGCTCGCCGGCATGACCTCGAACGCGTATTGCAAGCAACGCAGTGGGATGGGCAAGCGCCGGTCGTGGCTTGGCCGGCCCAACCCGGACTCGTGTTTGCCTTGGCGGCACCATTGGCAACGCCGCAAATGACCTTGTTGGCTGGCGAAGTGCGCGATGCGGATTCCATCGTGAGGGGTTTACAATCTGGCGCGCCGCCGGTGGTGATTTTGGGTCGATCAGCGGGGTTGGTGGAGGCCGTACGCGGAATGAGAACTCTGGCGCCAACAATCTACGCACATTTGCGACATGAATTTGCCTTGGTGGCCAATGTGAAAGGCTCCGAAGCCGTCTTTCGGGTTTTACAACCCTCGCCTGACGGTGCTCAGGGTCTGCCGCTTTCGCAAAGGCTTCCTGGCGATTCGCAATACCTGCGCACGGGCACCACTCCGATCATGGGGCCTGGCACGTCAGTGGCCCAAACTGTGCAAGTGACAGATTTCGATCTGAGCGGCATCGCGTTTCTGATGGGTTCACCAGGACCGTGGCCGCAGACGATCAACATTCAACTGCAAATTGTCAGCGTAACGAATGGCGCTGGAGGTCAATTGCTGCGCCAAATCCCTCTGCAGATCGAACTGAACTCGCAGGTCGAGAGGGTGGAGTTGGCCTTTGATTCGGTGCCAGCTACGAGGGAGCAAACGGTTATTGTCGAAGTTCTGGGCAATCGCGATAACGAGTCGCCATTTACTCTTTTTTGGCATACCTCAGATCCAGATGACCCGAACCCGGTTGACTATTATCCTGCCGGCCGCGCATTTTGGAATCAGAAGCCGGTTGCAGGGGATCTGTTCTTCGCCGTCTATTAACCCCTCGATTCTTGCGCAGAACCCCCCCAACGGTTAAATTTCGCGGTCAAGAGAACCTCGGTTTAGCCTTTGTGGCCATCCGGTGGGCTCGGGCTGTGTAACTGATTACAGTGCATGGTATTAAATCTGAAACAAGCCTTCCATCTGAACCAGGTGGAGAGGCGTGTTTGACGTGCAATCGTGTGCTGAGAATAGGGTTGAACCCTGCCTCAGCCCTCTAGAACCTGGAGCCAAGTCGTGTTCGAAGATCTGACCAGGCGCCTCGACCAGACCATGAAAAAGATGGCTGGTAACGATCGTCTGACTGAGGAAAACATCAAAGAGGCCCTGCGCGAAGTGCGTTTGGCCCTGCTTGAGGCGGACGTTAACTACAGCGTCGCCAAAAAGCTGGTGTCCTCGATCCGCGAACAAGCTCTCGGTCAAGAGGTGCGCGAAAGCCTGACTCCTGGCCAACAAGTGGTCAAGATCGTCAACCAAGAGTTGACCAAGTTGCTCGGTGGCCAAACTGCCGATATGAATTTCGACCTAGAAAACGCTCACACCAAAGGCATGACGACGGTCATGGTCATGGGGCTGCAGGGCGTTGGTAAAACCACTTTTTGCGGCAAGCTGGCCCTTCGTCTAAAAAACGAAGGCCGCAAGCCGATGTTGATCGCTGCCGATATTTATCGCCCAGCTGCTATCGACCAACTGCAGGTGATCGCCGAATCCATCGACGTGCCGATCCACACTGATCGCGAACGCAAGAATGCGGCGCAGATCGTGAAGCTCGGCCAGCGCAAAGCCAAAGACAACAAATGCGATGTCTTGATTGTGGACACCGCCGGCCGCTTGCACATCGACGATACGTTGATGAACGAATTGGAAGATGTCGCCAAGACGGTGACGATGGACGAAAAACTGCTGGTGCTGGACGCTATGACTGGGCAAGAAGCGGTGAATATCGCTGAGACCTTCGTCAAACGTTTGGATATTGACGGCGTCGTGCTGACCAAAATGGACGGCGATGCCCGAGGCGGCGCGGCCCTGAGTGTGCTCTCGGTCACTGGCAAGCCCATCAAGATGGTTGGTGTGGGCGAGAAAATGGAAGACCTCGAAATCTTCCATCCTGATCGCATGGCCGGCCGAATTTTGGGCATGGGCGATGTCTTGTCGCTGATTGAAAAAGCGGAATCGACCATGGACGCGGGTTTGGCTGAAAATATGGCCGAACGGTTCGCGGCCGGAGAATTCAATCTGGAAGACTTCCAAAACCAGATCAAGCAAATGAAAAAGATGGGTCCGCTCAAAGGGATCCTTAAAATGATGCCAGGCATGAACAGCGATATGCTGGACAAGGCAAAGGTTGACGACAACCAGTTCGGCAAGGTCGAAGCGATCATCAATTCGATGACCTACGGCGAACGCCGCAAGCCTGACATCATCAACGGTTCGCGTCGCAAAAGGATTGCACGTGGAAGTGGAACCACGGTTTCACAAGTCAATAAGTTGCTCAAACAGTACCGTGACATGCGGAGTATGATGCGCAAGATCAACTCCGCTGGAGGACTCGAGTCTTTCGGTCAGGGCATGTTAGGCGGCTAATGTACGCTGGTGGCATGGTGCCGTTAGCGAATCCATTTGAAGTGGAGGATGATAGAGTGTCTACTACGATCAGACTGACCCGCATGGGTCGCAAAAAGCGCCCTTTCTACCGCATGGTTGTGCTCGACAGCCGTAAGCGCCGGGATGGGGCCTATTTGGCGAACTTGGGTTTTTACAACCCGTTCACCGAACCCCATGAAGTGAACCTTCATGATAACGACATCATCGAGTGGTTGAAAAAAGGTGCCACCATGAGTGACACCGCCCGCAGTTTGTTGCGCTCAGAAGGCGTGCTCTACAAGTTCTCGCTTGTCCGCGAGGGTTTGGATGAAGCCGCTATTGAGGCCAAAATGATCGCGTGGCGCACAGACGCTGAGGCCAATGTGGTCAAACGTGAAGCTGCTGCTGCCGCTAAGGTTGCCACGAAGAAGGCTGCCGAAGAAGCCGAAGCCAAGGCTGCTGCCGAAGCGGAAGCAAAAGCGGAGGCCGACGCAAAGGCTGCTGCCGACGCCGAAGCGAAGGCTGAAGCCGACGCTAAAGCTGCTGCTGAAGCCGAAGCTGCAGCTGCTGAAAAAGCAGCCGCAGAACCTGTTGCTGAAGAAGCTGCTGAAGAAGCGCCAGCTGCAGAGGAAGAAAAAAAGGACGAGCCTGCTGAGGAGAGCAAATGAGCGGCCTCGAGCAAGAACATGACGACGATCTGAATATCGGCCAAGAGCGGGTTCTCGAACTCATCTCTTACGTTGTGGTCAATCTCGTTCGCAACCCTGATGACGTGACAGTCGATGTTGTGCGTAAGCAAGATCGCGACGTTTATCAGGTGCGAGTGAATCAGGAAGACCTGGGCAAGGTCATTGGCAAGGGTGGTCAAACCGCACGCGCGTTGCGAGTGTTGTTGGCTGCTGTCAGTGCTAATACGGACCAACGTTTGGGCCTAGAGATCGTCGAGTAAGTTATGAATGATGCCAAGCCAACCGAGAACCATTTTGTGGTCATCGGCGAGTTGGTCAAAGCCATCGGGCTCAAGGGTGAAATAAAATTCTACCCTCTGCTCAACTACTTCGAGGAGTTGCTCAACAGCAAATTCTTGGTGTGGGCCGATGGTTCACCAGCAACGGTCAGTAAGCATCGCCAAGCCGGATCTTGCCGTGCGATCAAAGTGCCCGAAGTGCACGATCGCAATGGCTCCGAAGCGATGGTCGGGCGCAGGTTGGGCTTTATGAGTCACAACTATATGGCCGACGATTTCCCAAAACCAGTTGAAGGGTTGCCCTTTCGCTGGTTGGGTCGCGAAGTGGAAACGGTTGGTGGAGACGCCATCGGTATTGTTGATGAAGTGCGAGTCGCCGGAGCCGGATACATGCTGGTTCTGAACGATAGCGAACAAGACGGAAATCGGTTGATGATTCCGGCCTTGGCTCCGATTCTGCAGCCGGAAGACGGACTGACAGGCACATTGATTGTCGATCCGCCCGAAGGACTCTTTGATGTCCAACGCGGTTGATCGGTCCGAGGCGAAGGCGCCTTGCATCAAAATACTGACTCTGTTTCCTGACATGGTGCGAACCGTGTTGGAAACCAGTATTCCTGGTCGGGCTGAAAAGCACGGTCAAGTGCGTTACGAAGTGGTGGACATCCGGTCGTACGCGACCAACAAACACCGCAAAGTTGATGACACTGCCTATGGAGGCGGAGCGGGCATGATCTTGATGGCCCAGCCGGTGGTCGATGCGGTGGAAGATGTGCGTGAAAACGACGACGCTACCGTGATCTTAACCACACCGCAGGGCGAGGCCTTTGAAGAGGCCTTGACCTTGGAGTTGCTGGATGACCTTCAACTCAAGGGTGAGTTGATCGTGATCTGCGGGCACTACAAGGGCATTGACGAACGTGCTATCGATTTGGTGGTCAACCGCGAAGTGTCCATCGGGGACTACGTCTTGTCTGGCGGAGAACTGCCGGCGTTGGTCATTGCCGATGCTCTGGTTAGGCGCATTGAAGGTGTCTTGAATAACGTAGAGTCGGCTAATAATGACAGTTTCACCGTCACTCGTGGCGGCGGACTGGATTGCCAGTGGTACACCAAACCTCCGGAATACCGGGGCCTGGCGGTGCCCGAAATTTTGCTCTCAGGGCACCACGCTAATATTGAGCAGTGGCGTCAAGAGCAAGCGCAGAAACGAACGAATGAACGGCGTCCGGACTTGTCCGAGTCGTCCAAAAAATCGTCATAGAATTTGAGCAAGTCCGGTAGCGGACAGCAACAGATGCTCGCAAGAAATGGCCGTCGAGATGACAGTCAGCGGGCAAATCAGGAGGCAGAGATGAACATCGTCGAAAAAATGCGGGCCAACGGACTGCGTGATGACCTTCCCGATTTCAACATCGGTGATACGGTTAACATTGCAGTGCGGATTAAAGAGGGCGAAAAGACGCGTATCCAGAACTTCACTGGCGCATTGATCGCTAGTAGTGGCACCGGCACCGAGGAATCGATCACAGTGCGGAAGATTTCGGGCGGCATTGCTGTCGAGCGTATCTTCCCTGTGCAATCGCCTAACGTGAGCGGTATCGAAGTGATGAAACGTGGTCGCATTCGTCGCGCCAAACTTTATTACTTGCGTGAACGCACCGGTAAAAAGGCCAGGATCCGCGAAGCTCGCCGGTAAGCAATCGTGGCGATCGAGAGTTTGCCACCTTTGTTAGCCTACGACCGCACGCGCAGCGAAGACGGCCGCCTATTATTGGCGGGTGTCGACGAGGCGGGACGCGGCTGTTGGGCTGGTCCTGTCGTCGCGGCAGCTGTCATCTTACCCGATGGCTGGTGCCCGACCGAGCTGAACGACAGCAAAAAACTATCCGCCAAGCGCCGCGAAAAGCTGTGCGGTGAAGTACTAGCAAGCGCCCTCACATGGGGCGCTTGCGCTGTTTCTGCCCAAGAAATTGACCGCATTAATATCCTGCAGGCAACCCTGCAAGGCATGCAGCGCTCGTTAGCAAAATTAGGCCGCACGCCAGAACTGGTTTTGGTCGACGGTATGCAGGTGCCCGACATTCCTTGGCCGGCCGAGGCAGTCGTCAAAGGAGACGGCACCAGCGCTTGCATCGCTGCTGCTAGCATCTTGGCCAAGGTGTTTCGTGATCGCATCATGACTGGTTGGGGTCGTCACTACCCTGCTTACGGGTTTGCTGGGCACAAGGGATATGGTGTGCCGGTCCATCAAGCCAGTTTGGCCAGCAGTGGTCCTTGTGCTATTCACCGGCTGAGTTATAAGCCGGTGGCGAATTGGGACGCGGACGCTCTCTTTTAGTGGCCCAATGGTTGCTCTCCTTAATAAAATCTCTCCCATTTTGGTGCTCAATAATATGGCGAAAGCTCACCGTCTTGGTGAATGGGGCGAAAACACCGCGCGCGTTTTCCTCGAGCTCTGTGGATACCAATGCCTGGATCAGCGCTATCGGCGGCCTGGTGGCGAGATTGATTTGGTCATGCGCAAAGGGGCCATCGTTGTCTTTGTCGAAGTCAAAACGCGCGGCGTGGGGGCAATAGCTTCGGCAGACGAGTGGTTCCATCCCCGCCAGCAAAGAAGACTGCGCAAGTTAGCCTTGTACTGGTTACAAGAATTTTCCGGCCCTGCGCCTGATGACTTGCGATTCGATTTGGTAGCGATTGATTTTTCTGACGAAGATGGAGGGGCGTCGCTCAGGCATCTGATTGGCGTGGCCTAACGTCGTCGTTAGCAGACAGCGATCGTAGATGGCGTCAACGGGCCGTGATGCTTTTTCAGCAAATTCTACCGAACGGGCCTTCGGTCCTTAGAGTCGGAATGAAATGGTGATAGATCCGAAGTGGCTGGCTCGGTCTTGCAATTCAAATTCTTTGGTGCGATTTACGTAGACCAAGCCGACCCGCATTCCCAAAGCCGATACAGCAAAGCCGCCTAAATAATCGCCAACCAAAGTGTTTTTCTCCACCCGGTGGCTGTTTCTAAAGGTGTTGCCATCCAAAAATATGTTGTTCAACACAGCTCTGCCGTCGACACCCAAAAATAAGTACCACGCCACCTTGGATTCGTCGGCAAAATAGCCTGAGCCTGGGGGGGCGGGATGAATCCGAGGCGGTCCAAAGTCTTGTTCCAGCCCTTTGCCGAAACGAATGGTGCCACCAACGCTGGCTGCGCTCATGACATTGCCGATGGCCGCGCCAACGTGTGGCGAAAAATCGGCCTGCAGGCCAAGTGAGCCGAGCAATGGAAGGCCATCCAAGCTGACAATATTACGCCATTTCTGATCGGCCACGACCAACAAAGCGAGTTCATTGCCAATTTGGTTGCCCCAGCCTTTCGGGTCCGGGGATTCAATCACTTGGTGGATCCAGCTTTGCACGGGTTCCCCTTGAGCAGCTGGGCCCACCACGCCAATTGAGAATTGAAGAGAGCGCAACATGTGGTCGTCGTGCCCAACCAAACCTAGGTCTGCATGCAGCCATGCCGCGTACGGCCGATCGTCGAGAATGATCTCGCTGCGCGACAAGTCTTCCGGTGTGTATAGATTCTGACCCAATGCGAAATAGGCGCGCAGACTCAAATTCTGTCGTTTGAACAAATGTTTCCGCGCCCAGCCGTCGAGCCACGGCCATACTTGATTGTTGCCGGTGAGGTAGGAAAATTGCAGCCCGTTGGTGTAACCCAGATCAGAGTCGTCTGTACCCAAAACGTCATTTTCAAAATGGAAGATGAAGAAGCCGGGGCTTTCATTGGCGGCGTTTTCACCTCGAGCGGAAGTGGCGTTTGCGCCAATCGCAATGCTCGCCACGACAAACCAGAGAATGAGCTGGGCTGGAAGTCGCATTATATTACAAATGCCATTGGTCGAGAGAGGGATTCAAAAAACGCTGAACAATGGCAACTGTGATATCCCATAGCGTCTCCGTTTATTAGCGGATATGAGTGAAGAATGGCTCTTTGCTTCTCAAGCGATTGGCCACAAATATTTGAGTCCGCGGCGGTGCTGTCAAGCGAGCCCGGATCATTTTTTCCTACTCGAATTTCCGTTGGTGTTCTATTTTTCTAAGATGAATAAAATGTTTCCATCCAAATACGGGCAAATTGTCGCTATCTCTCTGTTGGTTGTGCTAGGGCCTTGGGCTTTGCCTTGCTTAGCGGACGAAGATGTGCCTGTGTCAAATTACGAAGAATTCGCTGGCGAATTGATCTTTGACGTCCGGATGCAGGGCAACCACGTCACTAAAGACTGGATCATCGCGCGAGAAATTTGGACCACTGAAGGTGAGATCCTTGACGTCGAGATGGTAGCAGATGACATCACGCGTCTAGAGAATTTGGCGATCTTTGGCGGTGTCGTGGTTGCCGCAACACAAGAACCCGAAGGTGTTGTGCTCAATTATAGTTTTGACGAAATGCCGTGGATCATTCCCTACCCTGCCATGAACTACACCGAAGAAAATGGCTTTTCCATTGGTGTGGGAGTAGCGTCTCCAAATTTTGGCGGACGCGGTGTCGCGCTATCGGGGTCGGCTGTTTTTGGCGGCACGTCGATGTTTAAATTTTCTGCCAGCAATCCATGGATCAGTGGCAACCATCTGTCAGCCGGACTCTCGGCATGGCACCAAACTCGCCGCAATGAATTGCTGGATTTTAAGCAAACGTCAACTTTGATCGCTCCCCGTGCTGGCAAGTACATCGGCAAGAATGGACGACTTGACGTAGATGCAGGTTATTACAAAATAACCAGTGATGAACCGGGTCGCACGTTGAATCCCAGCAACACCGATGAGATCTGGTATGGCGGTGTTTCCTTGGGATATGACGGACGAGACTCGTGGCGCGTGCCGCATGAGGGATGGCACAACGAGGTTGCGGTCTCCTATATGGGCGGCGATGCCAATTCGTGGAATTTGGCGTTCGATGTGCGACGATACCACCCCGTTAAAGACCGCCATACGATAGCGACTGGGCCCTACTTGGGTCTACAATCCGGGACGGTGGGCGAAGATGTTGCTCCGCATTTGCAGTTTTTTGTCGGTGGAGCAAACAGCGTTCGTGGCTACAAATTGGAAGAATTGGGCAAAGAAATATTCGGCAAGAACCAGTTCCTCTATACGTTGGAATACCGTTATCTGGTCTTGCCGCGTGGGCCAATCAGGATCTTCAAGTGGAGCTTCAGCATAGGTGCAGAGTTGGCGGCGTTTGGTGACGCAGGCCTGGCGTGGTCGGACCCTGAAGATTTCAATCTGTCGCGGATGCGGAGTGGGGCTGGGTTGGGAATACGCCTTTTGGTGCCTGGTTTGGATAGTGTGAGATTTGACGTCGCGCGTAGCGAAGACGGAGATACCGTGTTCAACTTTGGCGTAAGAGCGATCTTCGACGAGCGCAAAAAACGCGTACGCTGACCGGTTTTCTCCGGCGGTTGTTGCTTCACTCCATAATTTTCTGTAACTTCAGCTGATCCGGCTGTTCGCAGACAGCAACTTGGTTCCCTAAACCGATCAGGTTGCCTACCTCACAGGCTGTCAGAATGTGCGTTCTTTATTGAACGCATCCCGACCAATTCTTGACTGCCGTCGTCTTGCAAACAATACACTGGGTCGTTACCTCGACCGCGCAAGAGCGGAGGGGGCAACTGAGCCCTTTTTTCTGGTGAAACCCAGAAAGACACGTCGCACTCTCAGAGGACGAACATGCTCGCTCTTCGCACAGAGAAAGTCACAACGGAAGTCAATGGCCATCGATTCCTCAGGAACGTTTGCCAACCGACCCCTCGCGTTGCCTTTTTTTGTCGGCAAGGACAATCTTTGAGCATCGGGTTTGCCCTTACCCTGCTGTTGCTCGGGGGGATCTTGCCGGCGGTCGAGGGTCTTTACTCAACTAGCTTAGCAGCTTCTGATTTTGCCGAGCCTGTGACGGCTGAACTCGATCTCGACAGCAATGGCGTAGAAGACATTCTGGACGCATGGCAAATCGGTGCCAAGAACTGGAATGATCTGCAGTTGGCGGTATCTCCGGCCCGCGCAACGCATCTCGAATCCGCCACTAACGGGCAAAAATCTCAATCAGCAAATTTTCCCAATGGTGTGGCACCCGCTGGTGGTCCGATTCAAGCTGGACAAGTGCGTCTCTTGTGTCTCGGTGCTACTGCCTCCGATTTGACCGCAGCCCGGAATAAGGGCGCGCAAGTTGGAACCTGTCGAGTGATCCATGATCTGCAATATTTTGGCGGCGTCACGGTCTTGGCCGTTGATCAAGCCGGGTTGTCAGGATTTTTGAGCGAAAAAACAACCGGCTTTGTGATGTTGGATCGCGATGGCGTGCCGGCATTGGTGGGCAATCGTGAAATGGTGGGAACAGGCCGCGTCACCAGCGGCGACTTGCTTTTGGGAGACGACTGGTCGGCCACGGTAGCGATTTTGGATTCTGGCGTCGATACGGCCCATGGTGATTTGGGCGA
>JBLIOK010000009.1:0-22008 GCA_047639735.1 Candidatus Krumholzibacteriia bacterium
ACTTCGTTCGAACTGCTAGATTCGGTGTTTGTCGATGGCGCCGCATCGGCAAAGAATTTCCGCGAGTTTTGGACAAATGCAACGCCCAACCGTGAAAACAATATTCTGTCCTCAGTGTCGACGAATTTGCGCGAAATACCCAACGACTCTTTAAAGGTCATTGGGTTAAAGGCGATAGAACGCCCTTCCACGTCGGAAACATCTTTGAACAATGACAGGTAATTAAAGGCAACGAATGGGTCCCAACCGCCCACAGATGTGCGACGGTACATGCTTTCGAAATCAATCAAATCATCGTTTTTGTCAGGGCGTTGCCAAGCAAGGCTACCGTCCGGATTTCGCACTTGGTTTAGAGTTTGTCCGTACGCCAGCTTGAGCCGGTTCAGCCAGTTATTGCGCTCGTTATACTGCTTCTCGAAACGAGCATCAAGGTTTCCCGTCCAGACCACGGAACCCTTCTCGCCACCGTTCCAATTGTTGCTGTAAGAGCTTTGTAAAATGTTTACACCAAACTTGATCTCTTTTTGCCAGACGCCCATCGGGACTTCCGGGGCTTCGTCCTGAGCAATTGCCACTCCCGCGCATAAGACAACGCACAGGGTCAGCCAGCCAATAATCTTACCATCAAAATTCATTTCATCCTCCTGCAGGCAAATGGTTTAGGCATCCACTTTATTCAAGTGCACAACAGTTTGTGGGTAGGGAATGTCGATGCCGGCAGCATCAAACGCTTGCTTCACATTTTTATGCATGTCGAAATACACACCCCAATAGTCTCCACTGTTTACCCAGGGGCGCAGCACGATATTGACGCTGGAATCGGCCAACTCGGAAACACCAATGGTCACCTCGGGTTCTTGCATAATTCGCGAATCTTTTTCACACAGGTCTTTCAAAATTTGCATGGCTTGGTCGATATCGGCGTTGTAACCGATGCCCATAACCATATCGACTCTGCGGGTATCGTGACCATTGTAGTTCTTGATTATCCCGCCGTAGAGTTCGCCGTTTGGCACGGTGATACGAACATTGTCGGGTGTATTGATAGTGGTGCTGAAAATCGCGATGTCCACAACCTTGCCTTTAACGCCGGCCGCTTCTACCACATCACCAGTTGTAAAAGGCCGAAACAGCAGCAACATCACACCGGAGGCAAAGTTTGCCAACGTGCCCTGCAAAGCCATGCCGATAGCAAATCCAGCCGCACCAAAGATGGCGATAAAACTCGCAGTCTCAACGCCAAACTGACCAATGGTTGCCACGACCGTGAATGCCATAATGGAAAAGAAAACGAGGCTACCAACAAAGCCAGTAAGACTCGCATCAACACCCCGCGCGGTAAGTACTTTCTTAATGCCTTTGCGCACCGCGTTGGCCACAATACGACCAATGATAAGGATGGCAATGGCACCAAGAACACGCATACCTAGTGGTGGTCCCTCAACTTTGAGGAACTCAATCAGGCGAGCAGCCATATCAGGATCAAGGACTGCCTTAGCTGCGTCTGCTTGGGCGAAGAATGAAAGCATCTTATTCCCTCCGAATTTAAAATCTTGCTAGCTAGAAAACGTACGGCGCTCGCTATGAGCGCCGCCGCGATTTAAAAATATGAAGGTTGATAATTTGGAAGTCAATTCTGCAAAATCTTTAACCGCCGGTGATCACCACGTCAATACGACGATTGCGAGCGCGGCCTTCAGCGCTGCTGTTAAGCGCAAGGGGGCGGTCTGGACCAAATCCTTCTGTAACAATCGTTTCACCCGCCCACCCCAACTCTTTTTCTAGCGCTCTGGCCACCGTCGCAGCCCGCTCTTGGGAGAGGCGGAGATTGGTTTCCCGGCTACCCGTATCGTCGGTATGACCTTCAACTCTCACTGCTGAGGTCGGGAAAGAGCTAATAGCGGCCGTGACTTTGGCCAGCAAAGCCGATTGCCCTGCCTGCAAGTTAGAACTGCCTACGGCAAACGAAAGCCCGTAGACGCGCATAACGATCGACCCATCGCCGGTAAGGCGCACATCCGCTTCATCATCCTTAAAAGAGTTGCGAAGCTCGGCGATCGCTGCCTCGCGTTGTTGCTTGTTGGTCAAAACGATTTCGGCGGCTGACCGATCTGCCTCGGCCACGCCGGCGCGCAGTTCCGTTTGCCACAGATTTTGGTGAAGTGCGCTCACCTCCAACTGCAATGCCGTGATCATGGAATCTTGAAAAGCAGACTCGGTGCCGTATATCGCTTGAAAACGACGGTTCTCAATTCGTAAAGAATCGGCTTCGATTTGCCGCGCAATAATTGCTGGGCTAAGGCGCGAGATTAGATCATCTGCCGCCGGCTTGCCGGACAAGAGGGGATCAACGGAAAGCCCATGCAGCGCGGCAACCTCGGCTAAGGCTTGATCGAATCTGCCGAGCACGGCCTCAATCCCACTTTTTTGTTTGCGCATCTGGGCTACAAAAATTGCAGCGTTACCCAAACGCTCCACCTCAACTGCGATGGCCCCCCACTCGGCTTCCGTCGCGCCGTCTTCTTTGGCAGCGTCGATTCTCTTGTCCAACTTCCACCACGCTGTTGGCAGTTGTCCCTTGGCCCCATTTTTCTTTGCCTGATCCATACCGGATTCAATCTGAGCAAGAGATACAGAAGCCGGGTCCTGCGTTTGAGCCAAAGCCAATTGAGCAAATGAGAGCGTGGCTACAACCACGACGGTAGCAATGGCCAGACTCGCGTTTCCATAATTGCGGTTTTTCAAGATCCATCCTCCAACGGTGAATAGCGTTCATTGCGTCCAATGGTGATCAATTCGCGCGCAGCTTGTAGCACCGAAGCTACTGTAATCGTTTCCAGGCAATTGTAAAATTCGCATTTGTTTTTACGACAGGCGCGACGCGCTGGGCAAACCAAATCAGGCACCAGGTTCCGTGGCGGCAAGTTATCCGGCCGCAAAGGCCCCCAACGATCAGGATGCATAGTCGGCGCTGGCGGAAATAAGCCCAGAGTAGGAACACCTAAGGCCGAAGCCATGTGTAAAGGTCCAGTCGACGGGCCAAGAAACAAGTCACCAGCTGCCAGCACCGACATAAACTCGCGCAAGTCGTATTTATCTAGCAAGATTTTTACCGCTGGACTCAACTGATTAGACATTTGGCCAATGACCGCCGCGTCTGAACCAGCACCAGTGATAAACACCTGGGCGCCGGGCTCTGTTGCCAGGTCGTTAGCAACCGCCGCGTAGTGTCCAGGTTCCCAGTCAAGCGCCGAGCCACCAGAACCCGGATGGATCAAGACAATGGGACCATCTCCTGCGTGTTCCGTGCGAAACTTTCGGGCGACCATTTTTTGGGAAGCGGACAAATGCATCTGCGGACTCGCCGGAGAAGAGATTGCCTGCTCATGGCGATCAAGGACCTTTTGGACCAGTTCAATGTTATAGTGCGCTTCGTGCCGATGACCGGCCGACCTGTTTTGGCGCACACCTCGGTTCAACAAAAACCAACTTGACCATTTGGACAACGGCCCAAAGCGCTGATCGATGCCGACACTTCGTAACAATCTGGCCAGGCCAGGTCGATAGAACAGCATAACCACCGCGTCAAAATTCGCCTCGCGCAATTCGTTCGCCAGTTGATCATGCTCTTGAGCAGACATCGCTTCGTGCCAAGACCAAATGCGAGACAAGCCCGGTTCATTTTCCACTAACGGCACAGACAAGGGTGCAACCATCGCATGCACTTCCCAAGCAGGCTGTTCTTTTTTTAACAGCGCCATTGCCGGCAATGACAACACCAGGTCACCCAAGCGATCAGTTCGGGTCACGAGAATTTTCAACTTTTACCCAATCGCCACAACTTCACGTACTTCGTCAACACAGAGAACCCCGATGACCAGCACAACACCGCGCCCACCCAACCGTCTCGCACGCCGCCTTGTAGAATAAACATTCGCCAGAAGGTTGCCTCAGCACGCACGATGGCCTGCCACAGGTCGGCCGTTCGCCCTGCGGCATGCATCTCTGTTGCTGCCAGAGTCGTGTAGCGATTCAGCTTTTCTATATACTGTTCCATGGATTCATATGTGTAGTGATTGAGCAAGCCGGGCAAGCTGCCCAATTCACCATCTGATTCAATTGATTCGTGAACTTGTTTATCATTGAACGCTGCACGCTGACGATCAAACAAGCGGACAACGTGTTCTGGGTGCCAACCGCAATGGCGAATCCAGCGTCCCAAAAATCGACTTAAACGGTTGACGGTGAAGGCGGACTCAACCGGGTCTTCGTCCAGAGACTCAATCGCCGCACGCAAGACCGGAGTCACCTCTTCGTCCGAGTCAACGCTCAATACCCATCGATTTCGGCAGTGGTCCACTGCTTTCTGCTTGGTCCGGCCAAAACCCAGCCACTCCGTCTGCAACAATTTTGCGCCGTGCCGTTCACAAACAGAACTGGTCGCGTCGACGCTGCCCTGATCCAGGACAACGATTTCATCGGCAAACGCAACCGAAGCCAAGCAGCGGTCTAATGCTTCAGCTTCGTTGAGAGTGATGATAGCTACAGATATTTTCAAGGTTTGGTCACGACTTCCTCTGGATCTTTAGCGAAAAGTAAAACCGCCCGGACGCGTTCCCGGAACCCGCACAAGGTCACTGTTCAATCCGCCCAATTCAAATCCGAATACTATTCCTTTATCCTCTATACCGTTGAGGAAGGCAACCCGCAACTGTGTCGCCGGCAGCACCAAATTTGGATTTTGCACCCGCACTGCTAACCCTAGACTGGTGTAGATCCTCTGCTCAAAAACGGGATCATCTGCTCCAGTCACGGTGCCTATATCGGCAAATCCGAGTAACATGAAACGAAACCCAAGCATTTGCCAAGGCGTGAATAATCGGTATTCAAAGTTGGCCACGATTCTTTGATTTCCTTTGACCAGATTGTCTTCCATACCTCTCAGGCCCGTTGCATTGCCCAATCGAAGAACAGTGTCAGAGACCCTGTTGATTGCCAGAGCATAGCTGAACGCCACATAAAATCGCGACTTCCAGGAATCTTCTCCCAACAACGGAGAGAAATAGGCCGACCGCACTAACAAACTGCCGTCTTCATAGTGGCCGCTACGAAAGAAACCGCCTATATCAAACTGACCAATGATCACGTCGCCACGATTGCGAGCCCCGTAATACCCAGACTGAAAAAAGCCCATGCCTCGATCGTTAAATTCACCATCCTGATAACCGGGCGAAAACTTCACAATGGTGCCACTGGGAATGTTTTCGGTTTCGCCCATTTCAAAGAGATAGTTCGTCTTGTAATTCTTAAACCGTTGAAAGGTCAGGCCAACCAAGTAATTCTGACTGTTGTGGAACCTACTCAAGGTGTCTCGCGATACGGCCGGGCGGTCGAGATAAGTTTTACGCGTAAAACTGATTGCTGGGATCAATAGCGGACGGGCGGTCGTCACGGACGCCGACCTCTCACGCAACGGAACAACAAAACCGGCCCATACGTCCGAGACTTCGGCGTCGTCCGGCTCTGGCCCCGAATCGCGTTCACTGGTTCGTATGTACCCTGCACCGCCAACCCACTGTATAGCGGGATGAACCAGCTCCCGGGTAATGCGCGCTCCCTTTTGCAAACGTCTGTAAGAGTCTTCAAAAACGGCGACTCCAGCGATGAAGGTGCCGCCCATACTTTTGATTCCAATCACACCCGCATATCCCAAATTTGGCTCACGGTCGTCTCGATAAATCAAACGGTTGTCCAAGCGTAATCCCAAGCCAGCCACGTTTGACGAATAAAGCCCCGCTTCATACCGACCGACATCGATCAATTTGAAGGTGGCACCCAGAGGAAACCGATCCCTAGTTTCCACAATGATCGCGACCGACTCGTCCTCACCGGACAGCGGAAACAAGACAATGCGCACATCATCAATAAAGTCTAAGCCACGCAGCATCCGTTCCGAGTCCGCTAGCAAAAACGGATCGATGAGTTGCCCAGTTTCAAACAATAAATATTGCCGGATTGTATTTTGACGAGTGTGGGTTTGAAATTTTTTGACCAAAGAACCGAGGCTGCCGCCATCGCCCACCGCACTTTCTTCAGTGCCAGAACTGAACCTTTCCACCTGGTGAATAATCACCACAGCAATAGGACGGCCCTCGAATTCTGCGTAGCGGTCGACAAGATCGATCGCGCGCCCATCGAGTTCACCATCGCTGGCGGGGTTGCTGCTGAAATATCGATTAAAAGTTTGGGTTATCCATGAATCTTCATCTTCGGCGAGGCCGACAGTGTCAGGTTCGCTAGGAGCAGTCTGAGCCGTAGCAACATCTGCAACGAGCAACGACACACCAATAATCACCGTCATAATGCTAGAGTTAAAATTCAATTCACATTCAGTTCAATTTAGCGACCGCAGCATTTTTTGTACTTCTTGCCGCTTCCACAACTGCAGGGGTCATTACGCCCAATTTTTGGTTCTTCACGCACGATGGGCTGACGCACTCCTGGCACACCCTCGCGAAAATACCAGTTACCTTTAATCTTATCGAATTCAGCCTGTTCGTGATAGCGCTGCATATCACCGTCTAGCGTGTAGGTGGCAACAAACTCCACCTTGCCTTGCTCATCCTCTGGCCCACCGGCGCTAGTTTTCAGCACTTCAAGGGAATGCCATTCCGCATTCTCGGCCCATTCTCGAGAGCCTTCAGGGTCCACGCCCTCGCGATGATCGGGGTGCAAACTTTCGTGTAAAAAGTCCAATTCGACTTTAGTATAGGCCGTGTAACGCGCCCGCATCAATTCTTCGGCCGTCGTTGCCGCGCGATCCCCTTTGACCACCGGTTCACAACATTCGGCGTAGGATTTTTCAGTTCCGCATGGGCAGCTCATTGATGTCTCTCCATCAGGTCAATAGTGACAAACATTTTGTTGGCGAAACCCTAACATTGGCGCTCAAAGGCCACAAGAAATTCGTTGCTCACGACTCTTCTGGACTAAGCCCATATTCTTTGATTTTACGCCACAAGGTGGTGCGATCGATGCCCAACTGGCGCGCCGCTCGAGTCCGATTCCAGCCAGTCTTTTTTAAAGCCTCCGAAAGGCGAAGTTGTTCGTTCTGGCTGTGCAATGGAACGCCCTGCAAGCCAATTTGTGCAGGAGAATTTGTTGTCGCCACGTCCCTGGGCAGGTGCTCTGCCCGTATCACACCACCACGACTGAGGACAATCGCGTGTTCAATGGCATTCTCGAGTTCACGAACATTGCCCGGCCAGGGATAATTCATCAGCGTAGCCATCGTTTCTCCGGCTACCGCTGGAATATCACTGCGACCTTCGCGCCGCGAAATTGCGGTCACAAAGTGCGAAACAAGCAGTGGGATATCCTCAGTACGGTCACGCAAAGGCGGTATGACCAAACTGACTACCTTGATCCGGTAGTAAAAATCTTCACGCACCTGGCCACTGGCAATCAAGGCCTTGAGGTCCCGATTGGTGGCCGATACGATACGTACATCCACGGGAATAGATTTGCTGTCGCCGACTCGCTCTACCGTTCGCTCTTGCAAGACTCTCAGCAATTTCACCTGCACGACAGGGCTCACATCCCCTATCTCATCCAGAAAAATGGTGCCACCGTGAGCTTCTTCAAAGCGACCGCGCCTGTCCCCCACGGCCCCTGTATAGGCCCCCCGCACATGCCCAAACAACTCTGACTCCAAGAGGTTTTCCGAAAGGGCGGAACAGTTCACCTGGACAAAGGGGCCGGCCGAACGGCCGCTGGCGTCATGCACTGCTCTGGCCACCAGTTCTTTGCCGGTACCACTTTCGCCCTGAATCAGCACCGTCGCCTCGCTGGGCCCTACATCGGAGATCAAGCTGAAGAGATCTTGCATCTTGTTATCGCGGCCCACCAAACGACCAAGTTTGAATTGACGTTCTACACGTTTTCTCAAATCAGTGATTTCGGTGACGTCACCTAGTATGATTGCGACACCAAATGGCGACCCGTCTTGGTGCAACATGGGAACCGAACGCAAAAGCACATCGCCTCGTTTGTCCCCTCCCATATTGATCGTCGTTTGAAAATCGACGATGGATTCACCAGCCATCAACGTTCTGGACAGCAAATTTTCTTCACAGCCTTCTTCACCTAGGAGGTTACAAACCGGATCACCGCTCAGGTCTTCGTGACGGCAGCCAAATAGGGCTTCCGCGGTAGGATTCATGGTCACCACCCGCAGGTCGGTGCCCACCGCAATCACCCCTTCATTGAGGGCAGCAAACACCTGACCAATCGTCTCGGTGTGGACTTCTTTCAAATATTCAGACAACCGATTTCGCGGCCTGGGTTTGGCGATGCCGTTTTCCATCAGGACTCCTAGTGTTGCACTCAACGATTATGTTGCATCACTATCGTTGCAAACAACAGTTGTGGCAATTCAAGAACGTCTTGGCATTTGAAACAAGAGCTGAATAAGGGGCTTTTAAGTACCCTAAAGGTGCCTTTCGGGGTTACCGGTGAATTTTGTATTTATTGGCACGAGCCCTGCTATAGGGTAAACATGGATAGATTCGCAACAGTTGGTCGAACCAACAAGCCTGAAAATAGAAGGACATTACCATGTCAAACGTATTAGAAATCAATGTCGACAATTTTGAAGCTGAAGTTCTGAATAGCGATGTCCCTGTCTTGGTCGATTTCTGGGCTCCATGGTGTGGCCCCTGCAAGATGCTGGGACCTGTCGTTGAAGAATTGGCCGCCGACTTCGAAGGCAAAGCCAAGGTCGCCAAGATCAACGTGGACAACAATCAAGAGCTTGCTGCCAAGTTCAGTGTCCGCGGTATCCCAACCGTAATGGTCTTCAAAGGCGGATCTTCGGTGGAAAGCTTTGTCGGTGTCAAATCAAAGGACGATTTGGCCGAGGCTTTGAACAAAGCCATGTAAGACGACACAAGTGGATCTGGATCCACGATCGGACCGCCAAGCTCACCGGCTTGGCGGTCTTTTTTGTTCACCAACGACGATCACTTGCCGAAATCTTCACCATGCATGACATTAGCATGAACATTCTCCCCAACTCTCGCATACAAGGACCACTATGGCTGGAATCATTGACGGCATGAAGAACATCTTTCGCAGCGAAGGCAAGATGAACAATCTGTTTTTCATTGTTTTTGACAGCTGCCGATTTGACGCCTATCAAGCCGCCAGCACTCCCAATATGGACCGCATTGGAAAAGCCGAAAAGCGTTACAGCTACGCCAGTTGGACCAGCCCCAGCCACTATACGTTCTTGATGGGAATGGTGCCTCACAAAAGCCCCAAGGGTGTTTTTGCCTCCAATGTCTATCGCGATGAATTTGCACTGTGGTCCAAACGCCTCAATGTGAAGGATGTGGAGTTTGCCAAATTTGTGCCCCAACTTTCACTGCCCTATTTCCTCAAGAGCCAGGGCTACCGCACCGAAGGCATTGTTAGCCTGCCAGTCCTGAACCCCATGACCGGTCTCAGCCAGTACTTCGACCGCTACGAATTGGCGCCAAGCCACAACGATTTGGCCACCATATTTGATGGCAATGACACCTTCAAAGCCGTCATGCCCACCCGTGATGAACCGACTTTCACCTTCATCAATACGGGCGAGACTCACTACCCCTATATTTTACCGGGCGAGTCTGGCGCGGACATGCCGCACATCAGTGGCGTTCATGGCGTGTTCAAGAATCTTGACGAATTCCTCAAAAATCCGGCCGATGCCTTGAAGAATCGTAACCAAGATGATTTTTTCACTCCGCAGCAGTTCCGCAGTTTCTACGAAAAACAAATCGCCTGTGTCGAGCACCTCGACGGCGTCTTGGGCAAATTCATGGACCGGTGTCCTGAGAACTCCTACTTCATGATTATGTCCGACCACGGTGAGCTCTTTGGTGAAGACGGCTATTTTGGACACGGCCCCATCTTCCACGAAAAAGTGTTTGAAGTCTTCTTTCTGGAAGGTCAGCTGTAATCTACCATCCCGTCATTTGATAAATATCACGCTCACAACCTCGCCCCTTAAGACGGCCTTCAATCAGCTAGAGCACCATTGATGATTGTGGTACAATGCCGTCGCCGCACAACAACGACTACGCCAAACCAATTGACGGAGAACAGCTTATGGATTCGACACCGCTGATCACAAACGATGCCGTGGTCTTGGGGATACTGATGCTGATCTTGGTATTCGTCTTGCGAACCTCCCACAGCGCCAATCCGGTATGGCGAAAATTCTACACCATCATGCCCTCCCTTTTGCTTTGCTATTTCTTGCCTTCGATATTGAGTACGCTGGGCATTATATCTGGCGATCATTCTAATCTCTATTTTGTGGCATCACGATACCTATTGCCCACCAGCTTGGTCTTGTTGACGATCAGTGTTGACCTGAAGGGCGTTCTGGAACTGGGTCCAAAAGCAGTGATCATGTTTTTAACAGGAACCGTAGGCATCGTGGTCGGTGGGCCACTCGCCATTTGGTTAGTTGCTTTGGTCAGCCCGGAAACTGTCGGCATGGGTACTGACGAAGTCTGGCGCGGCATGACCACCATCGCCGGCAGTTGGATTGGCGGCGGTGCGAATCAAACGGCGATGAAAGAAGTCTTCCAAGTCGACGACAAAATATTTTCAGCCTTCGTCGCCGTCGATGTCATCGTTGGATACCTTTGGATGGGCGTCCTGCTCTACGCTGCCGGGCGGGCCAAAGAAATCGACAAAGCCACCGGTGCGGACAGCTCAGCAATCGACAAATTGCGCGATAAAATGGCATCCTATCATGCGTCGATCGAAAAGATTCCCAGTGTCACCGATGTGATGACAGTGCTCGGAGTTGGTTTTGGCGTCACGGCTTTGTCCCACTTTCTGTCTGACCTGATTGCGCCCTATTTTGCTGAAAATTTCCCCATCCTCTCGAAGTTTAGTCTGACTTCCAAATTCTTCTGGCTGGTGGTCATCGCCACGACTTGTGGATTGTTTCTCTCGTCGAGCAAAAAGGTTCGCGCTCTCGAAGGCGTTGGCGCCTCGCGGTTGGGCACTATTATGATCTACATCTTGGTTGCCACGATTGGCATGAAGATGGACCTGCGCGCTGTGGTTGACCATCCGGGCCTCTTTGCTGTCGGCTTTGTCTGGATAAGTTTCCATGCGCTGTTGCTGCTTGGCGTGGGACGGTTGATCAAGGCCCCCTTCTTTTTCTTGGCGGTTGGCAGTCAAGCGAACGTCGGAGGGGCGGCCAGCGCCCCGATCATGGCGGCGGCGTTTCATCCGGCCTTGGCGCCGGTTGGTGTGCTCTTAGCGGTCCTGGGCTATGCACTGGGGACTTATGCCGCTTGGCTCTGCGGGATCTTGATGCAACTGGCTGCGACAGGGGGTTAGCACCGCGCCATTTCAAGAGACTTCCACACTGGTTGGTCGCACCTCAAAAGGGTGAAGAATGAAAACAAAAATGACTCTTCTCACGGTGGTTAGCATTGCGTTGCTCACGGCAACGATGGCTATATGTGCGGAAGGCTTCGATCCCTTCACAGTCAGCGCGGGTTTATACCAGACGGACAAAGACACGGCTGTCCCTCCCAAATATTCCGTCCGCCTTGTCCCCGTTGCGGTTACAGCTCCACGAGTACAGCATAAACAGATGTTCAATATTATCCTCCGCGCCGTCATCGCCAGCCTCAAGTCCCGAAATCAGCTCGCCCTCGAGAACATCGCTCTCCGCCATCAACTCGAAGTCCTTCAGCGAAACGCCAAACGCCCACGACTAAAGCAATCCGATAGAGCTCTCTGGACATTTCTGTCTCGCTTCCTCCCCGACTGGCGACGTCACCTCACCATCGTCCAGCCAGATACGGTCATCCGGTGGCATCGGTCTGGATGGCGATTCTACTGGAAGTGGAAGAGCAAGCCAGGGCCAGGAAGACCAAAGGTTTCTACCGAAATTCGCGCGCTCATACGACGAATGTCACTAGAAAATCCGCTCTGGGGTGCGCCACGCATCCACGGTGAGTTGCTGAAGCTTGGCTACGACGTCTGCGAGTCAACGATCGCCAAGTACAAGGTGCGCCGAGCTGAGCCACCGTCTCAAACGTGGCGAACCTTCATTCGGAACCACATGACGGAGACTGTCGCCATAGATTTTCTTACAGTGCACACCGCGACGTTCAAGACCCTTTACGTCTTAGTGATTCTGTCGCTCGATCGACGACGAGTGATCCACTTCAATGTCACCGCAAATCCAACGTCTGAATGGACAAGCCTTCAACTCACTCAAGCCTTTCCCTTTGACTCATCTCCTCGATATTTGATCCGAGACCGGGACGGTATCTACGGACACAAAGTCATCAACACACTGCAGGCTCTGGGCATCGAACAAGTGGTCACCGCGCCTCGTTCGCCTTGGCAAAACGGATATTGCGAACGGATGATAGACACCATCAGACGGGAATGCCTGGACCATGTCATCGTTCTCAACGAAAAGCATCTGAGGCGGGTGTTGAAGGAGTACCTCGCCTACTATCACGAGTCGCGAACGCACTTAGGGTTGAAGAAAGATGCGCCCGTTTCACGTTCAATACAATCTTGCGATGCTAATCGAATAGTCAGTGAGCCTGTACTTGGCGGCCTGCATCATCGGTATTTTCGCGACGCTGCATAATAGGTTGGCCCAACCGACTGAGTCCGATCGAGGGATTGGTCTGTTCGGTTTGCGCGACACTCGGCAAGCTCTCAACAGATTTTGCCAATTAATTCCGACTTCGGAGAATTTACCGCAACCGTTGTATGAAATTCAATCTGCAGGTTAAACAATCTGGTCTATATTTGCGGCGGATGGATTAAATGATAGGGACATGGATCCATCCGGGAGGAAACATTGCAAACCTTGGACCGATTGAGAGTTACAGGCCTCCGAGCAGGACACTGCCGGTCCCCACATGCACATAGGTCCGAGCACTGCTCAAGGTGCCGATGAACGACGTTTTGTTGTTGCGGATCACCAAAGTACCACCTTCACGCGAACCACTCAATCCGCTCGTGATCGAGGTGTAGGGGGCGACAAACAAGCCAGTAGAAGTGCCCGACCAACCAAATTCAACAAAAGTGCGCTCGGACTTGAACGCTGCGGCAACCGAGTTGGTGTTCGCGTGAGTCAAGGCGTTGTGAGCAGCGTCGGCGTTTCCGGTATTGGAACCGGTGGGAACACCATTGTACGTGACGCTTGGATTAGAAAAATTCGGTACACGAACAAAGTCCATAGCAGAATTGTCATAGGCCATCACCGAGCGAAAACCTGTCCAGCGATAGCCGTAGGAGTAGCCGTAGGCACCGGCGACCCCGGCGTCTTCCCGATTATGAGCGCAGCCGCGATTGTGCCCCACTTCATGAGCGAAAGACCAACTCGTAGCCGCGCAACTGACGGAGATGATGGACAGCGCAGCCGAAGCAAAATTCTGACTGACATTTCCGGCGTCCATCACATATCCGATTCCGCAGGTTCGCACTTCGCCAAGGAGGTCTCGGCCATTGACCAACACCGAAAGAAAATCCGCACCGACAGTCTCGCGCATGGCCAAAACAGCATCCATATTCCCATCGTTGGGAATCCAAAGCGCGTCCAGGTGGTCGCCGTAGGAGAAGGCCGCGTTCTCATTGTAGTCGACGTTCATAACATGCACCAAGCGCAGCGCAGAACCGATACCGCTGTTGACATAAGCTAAATTAGCCGCGTCTACAGACAGTTGTGCCTCGGCTTCCACGAAGGAGACGCCACCCATAGCGGTTGCAGCGCCATCGGTGTAGCCAATCAACACGTCATGGCGGGTGCCGTCGTCTGCGGCCAGAGCTGCCTTCTGAGAGTTCCTCGGAGTTTGAGCTTCCAACTGGGGTATTGCCGGCAAGTTCGGCGGCGTCACGCCCCCTCCGCAACTGCCCGTTTTTTCATAGTCGACCTGCCGAATCGAATCATAACCCAGGGTGTGATCAAGACGGTAAGCTGTTCCGTCACCTGGCTGAAAAAAGGCAACTGCAGCTCCATCTTGCCCTCGGCAGAGCAGAAAAAAGGAGTCTGGATTGTTGTCGATCTTTCCGCGATAGGACGTCACGCCAAGGTTAGGCGTCGACGAGGGTTCCAATTGCAAAACAAACTCACGATCACCCACTGGCAAGCTGATTTCTTCGCCGGACTTGCCATTCCATTCATCCAAAACCGACAAGTCAATTTGAGCCTCGCCATTTTCGTTCACCCACAAAGGGCGCGCCGAGCCCAGACTCGGAATCAGCAGAATCATCATCAATGCTAAGATCTTCATTTGACCACCACCGGCCCAGCCAAATTCTGTAATATGATCCGCTTATCCAAAACCAAACCACCCTCATCGTAAGTCCCACTCTTAACAACTAGTGTCGCACCGTTGCCCATAAAATTGTAACCTTCAGTAAACGTATTGAATGGTGTGAAGACGTGACCATCTTCGACGCCGCCATAGACGACATCCACATAGACGGTCGACAGAGGACGACATTCGTACATGCCTCTGCCAAAAGTGACGGCGACCAAAGTATCGCCTGAGTGCCAAATCAGATCACTGACCTCAGCATAAACAGGGCTCTCGTTGGCCTGTCGGGCAGGCGTCACAGACCACGTCAGCCCTAAATCTTCCGATGCATAGAGCCCCACGTCTGTGCCAGCATAAATCCAATCGGGATTGTCTGGATGGAACGTCACGGTATTGACTTGAATGACTGGCAACGCCGATCCGCCGACACCAGACCGATTCACAAAATTAGCGCCATTGTCAAAACTCATGAACACCGTTTCGTCGGTATAGCCACCTACAGCAAGTAAGAGGATGTTGGAATTATGAGGACTGACCTCGATGTCCAGCACCACGCGTTCGGGCATATCGCCACCGCCTCCGGCTTTGCCACCGACTTCCATTTCGCTCCAAGTCGCCGTATAGTTGCTTGTCTTCCAGATCGACCCGTCATCATATCCAGCCCAGATAACCTCGCTGCCCAGCAACGGGTCAATCTCAAGAGCCGAGCAAAGTGGATTGCCTGTGCGCGGCGAAAGAACCTCGCTCCAACTGCCGGCCTTATTGGTGGAGCGCCAAAGCGACCGCCCGCCGGCGATGAGGTTGGAAACATTGCTCTTGTCTAAAGCGAATGGTGCCACAAAACGTGCCCGCGCAGGGTCCCCCGCATCCCCAATACCCGATTGGCTTGAGTAGTATGAAAGTCCGGCATTGATGCTCTTCTGAACCTGTAGCCACACGTAGCAGGCGTACATATTGTCCGTATTAACCGGGTCGATGAAGCAGTAGGTGCCATCACCGGTTTCAGCTTGATACCAATTTTGGGCCCCTGATGTGCGCGTGTATCTGAGGTCGTCGTTGTCTTGAGTGCCGCCTAGAATTAGCGAACCGTCGGGCGAGGCATCAGCATGATAAAATTGAGTCACGCCCAAATTATTGGCCAAATTCACCCAACCCGAAAGAGAAGTGGCCAAGAATCCATTGGTGACTTTTTGAACGCCGCCATCGTTGCCAAAATAGATTGTGCTAGAGCCGTTGAGGTAGTTAGAAGCCGGCACGATGGCATGTTGGTCAGCGTGGGCCGAGGATCCTCCATGAAACAGCGCCCAGTTACTCATCACAAAGCTTGTTGTCCCACCATCAATACTTTTATGGACATTCAATCCGCCAAACATTATCGAGCCAGTGCTGCCTTCTTCCAACCAAATCACGTTGTTGTATGAACCTTGCGTGCTCAGGTGGTAAGGTGTGCTCCGCCACGCCCAGGTCACTCCATTGTCCAACGAACGCCAAATTTCACCCTGCACAACATTCCCAGCTCGCGGCACATCACACGATGCAAACACAACATCGTTCCCCACCCCAAAGGCGAATGTTGTGCGACCAGTACTGGCCGGCAGCCTGTTCGCCGCTCCCGTCGAAAATTCCAGCCAAGTGCCGGCATTGCCATTGATGTGTGATCGATATACTCCGTTGAAGGTGCTCATGATCACAACGTTAGGATTGTCCGTATCGATGCCCAAGTCCGTCGCACCAGTTGGCGTTTCCAAGACTTCGAGCCAGGTCACGCCGGCGTCGATACTCTTCCAAATGTGTCCAGATTGTGAACGATTAGCACGAGCGACGGCAGCAAAAAGAATATTGCTATTGGTCGGGTGCGTGATGAGATCATTGATCGCGTATCCATCAACAGTATTGAAACTTCCGGACAAAACCTGCCACGTCCCGCCGCCATTGGTGCTCTTATATATACCCGCGCTCGGTGCCGCGCCGCTCCTCAGGCCTTCCCCCGTAGCCGCATAAATGATGTCGGGGTTGTTGGCGTCCATAGCCATGGCGCTGATCTCCATAGATGGCAAAAAGTTTTGCAAAGGGTACCAACTGCTGCCGCCATCTGTCGTTTTCCATACTCCGCCACCGGCACTACCAGCCCACAAAATATTGGTGTTGGTAGGATGGACCAGAATGGACCGCACACGCCCCCCGATATTCCCTGGTCCCAGCCAATCCCAGTTCCAAACACCGCCGTCCTTATCAAACGAATCGACCGCCACTTGAGGCATGGTTTTGCTGTGGTCGATTGCAGCGATCTTCAGTTCAGTCAAATTCGCGCCCTCTGGACGCCACCGGTCGGCATCTCGTTCGAGTCCCAAGCCATCGAGATGTTCCGGCCTCTCGTAAGTGCCTGCCAACTTGGCCAGTTTCCGGTCAATCTTTGCTTGCACAACCGAATCACTGCGGGACAGCGAGGCACCCAGCCTCGGCTCCAACAAATCGGACCGCTGCATGCCGAAACCTGCCGCCAATACGGTGAATAAGGCTACGGCCAAGTGCAGTTTTTTATAAATAGATGAATTCATAGACTTGCCTATTGCAACGAGACTAAGGTCAAAATCAAACCTTGTCCCTCGTTGAGGCCCGTCATTGCTTTGCCCAAAATTGCTCCGGTTGCCAATGTATGGTCCGTCACCTTCATGGCGTGACCTGCCATCTCTGCGGTGGTCAACAGGTCGCCCGGCGCAATAGGGCCGTTTGAAGCGTCAGCCCATACGTAAACCCGACCAACCAAGGCGACAGGATATTCGCCATCAGCTTCAGAACCTTTTTGCCCCATGACCATGCCGGTATTTACGCCACCAGCACCACTGATCACACCGGCCACTTTGCGGTCGTAGGCGCCACCGCTGAGGGTCAGCTTACCTGGAGTTGTGGGATCAATACTGACCACCATGCCCGGCTTGGTCAGCGCACTCGCATCACCCATATCAAACTGCTCGGAAAGATCGCTGCCGCCAGTGATTTCCAGAACCGGCGTCGTCACCCGCCCGATTGCTGTGTTGTTGTGGTTACCGGTGATCACGACTTCTGTCTGACCAAGACTATCACGCAATTTGAGTGTGCCACCGATGTGACCTGCATTGACTTGAGCGTCGAGTTCGATCATAGCCAAGCTGGTTGACGGAGAGGTGCCGTAAAGCATGAGCGCGGAGCCAGAAGTCATCGAATCACCGGTGCGCATAGTGATAGTGGGCTCGTCAAAGGCGTTGTAAAAATCGACCAAGCCCTCATCAAAGAACACGCTTCGAACACCGAAGCCCGAATAGGTAGTCGACCGACGTATTGCCAAGCCCGATTGCGATCCAACCAGGCTCCATCTCTTCAAAGAGGCCGTAACTGTGTCCAGACAAAGTGAAGGAGCGGCAACGGCGGAAACTTGCACCGTCGAGCTCAATCCTATCTCACCAAAGTTGTGTGCGTCCGTCGTACCGATGGCTACCGTTCCGGTGGAAGATCGCACCAGATTGCTCCCGGAAATAACCCAATCATTGTCCGCACCGGCGGCGCTCGGTGCTTCCCAAGTGGCGTTGCCTGAGACGTCACTGGTCAGCAGATATCCGGAAGAGGCGCCGCTCGTCAACTTCAGAGAGGAAGCGATCAACGAACTGGTTTCCACCGAAGTGCCGGCAAAAATCCCCGCGTTGGTATAAACTCCCCAAAGGCGGCTACCAGCGTCTTTATATACGAGCGAAGTCCAAAGACTGCCGTCCCAAGTGGACCCTAACACAGCGCCCGAAAAAGAGTCGTCCAACCACGCGTATCCCGCGAGGCCGAAGGTGTAACTTTCACTCCAATCGTTGTAGCCAACGATGGCGTTGTTGGTGAAGTCCAAGCCAAAAGCAGTGCCCGGATTGACGTTCCCTACGCGTTGACGACGGGCAAAGATCGCCGCCTGACCATCACCGGGTCCAGTTTCGTAGTTCATGATGCTGCGGAAGCCTTCGTTGGTGCCAACGACGGTCATCTTTGAACTGACAGGGTCCAGGGCTTTGTTCGTTTCGCCACGGCCGGTTGCCAGTGGAGGCGTGCTCGACCCCACATATACGCGACCTGTGGGGCGATAGATGTCACCACTGGTGATGGTCCAATCGCCATCGTCACCGCCGCCTGCGGTGGCCGAAATCACGATTGTAGAATCAATTTGGGCGAGGGAAACATTGGTGCCAGCTTGCAATAACACGTTGTTGGTCAATCCGTTGAGGCTACGCACGGCCGCATCTGGCGCCACTGCCGCAGCGTTGAGCGCCGAAGCCACTGAAGTCATTTCGATACGGGGTGAGGTGGGACTGCCGCCATCGACCACCAGACTCAGCCACAATGTTTGTTCAAACAGAGCTGGATCTAAGGTGGTGACGTTGCCCAAAACCGCGTTAAAAACACCGTTGCTTTGGGTGACTTGAAACTGCTCCGTCCAAACGTCCGTGCCGCTCGTAATGGCATTCCACAAATGAAATTGCACGGTATAGGTACCGTCGGGCAGTGCGAGATCTGAGTCGTCGGCCAAGACGCCCTGGATGTTCAATGTGCGCGGCACAGCAGCTGTTGACGTCGCGGACAACAGTGTGAGGGCCAGGGCAATGAGGATAAACCGTTTCATCTGACAATCCTTCGGCAAGGTGTGATCCAAGGTTGCATTACTTGACTAACATGATGCGTTGGGTGGCGCGAAAATCGCCGGCGTGCATCACCACGAAATAGGTCCCACTGGCCAGGTTATCCGGCTGGTAGGTGAGAGAATGTTGTCCCGCTGATTGGTGTTGATCGAGCAGGGTATCGACTCGACGCCCCTTCAAGTCGAACACATCAATGCGGACGTCCGATTCGGCGACGAGGTTGTAGCTGACGACCGTGCTCGGATTGAATGGGTTGGGAAAATTGCGCAGCAACTGGTTTTGGGTGTGAGGAATGTCTTCCACGCCCGAGACGATATAAGTGTCTCGCAGTAAGTACCAGAGACCCAGTTCCGCCCCAGTTTCGCTGCCAACAGGGTTAGTTTTGCCAATGAAGTTTTGGCCGACAGTGAGCCAAACCTGGGAATTGCCAGCGCCGGTGGCGCCCGAGCCGCTGCTCGGTGTCATCAGTTTCACCTGGGTGGCCGCGGCAGAGGTTGCGACGCAAGCCAAAGCGACCAACATTATGACAAATGGCCATTTACCAGCTTTTCGCGCCGAGGGATTTCGCATACTATGATTCATTGCACAGGCCTCATCGAAGTGCTTAAAGGAGAAGTGAATCGCGATCAATCCACCGGGACAGAATGCTTCTACCTTTAAAGACGCAATCGGACTGACAATCCGGCCACCTTTTTTGATTTCGTATTCCATGAGAGTTGCCATTGTGCTGATTTTTGTCGGATGTATGAGCTGTCGATCGACCTTTTTGTCTCCGATAATGGTACGATTAGGTTTATGAACTCGATTACTCACGACCAAGGATCCGATTCCAATGAGGATAGTAATTCCAACCACCCTTTTTCTCCCCGACCTGCTACCGATTCTTGATTGTACCACGCCCTTCCGCCTCTTCGCCACCACACGCCATTTTCTAAGCATAGAATTCACCTCTTTCCACCTCCCAATCTGCGCATTTCCGCCGTTTGCAGACACAGGTAGGCGCGAGCTTCTTTCCCAAGCGCTCCTATTATCCCGCCGTGCGAATTCAGTTGAATTGTGGTTTTAGTTCCAGCCGTCGTCGCTCTCGCTCAACGTCTGGTCCATCTCCGGCCAGTCTGCCGAGCCCGCCGCCTGATCGAACTGCATCTCTGACTGCGGCGGCGCCCGAGCCGGCAAGACTTCCGGTGCCGTCGCTGGCTCTCCCACGTGAGTCAGCAGCCGTTCGATCACCGGCGGCTCAAGGATGAACGCGATGATCCGCATAGGCTCGCCACACTTTGGACATTGCAAAGGCAGACATTCATAAATGGAATCGCTCCGCGATCCCGCCTGCGGCGATGACGCGCCAACAGCATCGCCCAACAACGAGCGGCGCTCTTGCGGAACTGGCCACCGGTGGCCGACTCGCTCGACTCCTCCTCCAACCCCATCGCCTGCTGCGCTTCCTGCAACACCTGCAACGTCGCGCCGGATGGGCCCGCCGATTCGATCACCGCTTGCCTCAATTTAGCGTTCGGCGCCAGCACTCCGCAGTACCGATGCTTGTGAACTCGCGGTGGTGTGATCAAGTGCGACAACCGATCCAACAACTCTAGCGGTGTCAGGTAGATTTCGGTGCGGCCGTCGAGGGTCGGCTTTTTTGCGGAGTAGGCCTGCAGTGCGTTTGGTCGGACCGGCTGGTGCCGAAGTTGATCGAGTTGGCACGGTCAGTTTTGTTCACAATAGTTTATCTTCGCGAGAAATCGCAGAGGCATTGCGTAAGCCTCCCCGTCAACAGGACATTTCTAAAGTAGAGTTTTCAGCTTCAACTTTCTTCCTGAAGACCGCCGGCGGCAGTCCTCCTAACGAGCTGTGGGGACGTTCCTCGTTGTAGCTCACAAGCCACTCCCAAGTGATATCCCGCACATCATCAAGGTCTTCGAACAAGTAGCAGCTCAACACTTCTTCTCGGTACGTCCGATTGAACCGCTCGATGTAGGCGTTCTGGTTCGGCTTGCCCGGTTGGATGTACTTGATCTCGACATCATTTTCCTCACACCAGTTTACGAACACGCCGCTGATCAACTCGGGACCATTGTCGCAGCGGATAGCCTTTGGAACACCTTGGCTGAGCTTGATCTGCTCAAGTGTTCTTACCAGACGAGCCCCAGGCAATGAGGTGTCGATCTCGATCGCCAAGCATTCACGGACGCCTTCGTCCATCACGTTCAAGGTGCGGAACCGACGTCCGCTGTAGAGCGTGTCGTGCACGAAGTCGACCGACCAGACCGCATTCGGTACGGGCGCCACCTCAAGTGGCTGCCGTTCCCGAGTGATCACCCGCCGCTTGGTCTTGCGCCGATGATTGAGCCCAAGCTCCTTGTAGATCCGGTACACACGCTTGTGGTTCCACTGGTGCCCAAGATTACGCAGCCGCTGGAAGCAAAGCCAAAAGCCCCAACGAGGGTGCTTCTCAGCGAGCTCTTGAAGCGCATCGATCACCTCGGCATCTCTAGCCAGCTTGTCTTCAAGCGGCCTGTACCAGGCCGACCGCGACAAGCCAACGGCAACGCAGGCCTTGCTAACTGATACCTTTTTCTCAACCACCAGGCACCTCACGGCTTCTCTACGTTCTGATGGTGCTAGAGCTTTTTTTCGATCAAATACTTCAGTGCGTCGTTCTCAAGGCTGAGATCGGCGAACATCCGTTTGAGCTTCGAGTTCTCAGCCTCGAGTTCTTTGATGCGCTTGAGCTCTGAAGCTGAAAGGCCACCGTACTTAGATTTCCACTTGAAGTAGGATGATGGGCTGAAGCCGTGCTTGCGGCAGAGATCTTTCACAAGCATGCCGGCGTCGGCTTCATTCAGGATCGCAACTATCTGGGTCTCTGTAAATCTGGACTTCTTCATCGGAACCTCCTGGTTACATTATGCCAGAAAGCTCTCCTTTTGAGGTGTCCGAGTTTTGGGTAAGCTTACGTCACCACCTGACACATCTCCAAAACGAGCGCCGATTTCCGT
>JBLIOK010000010.1:0-20217 GCA_047639735.1 Candidatus Krumholzibacteriia bacterium
AACAGCCCTTTATTTTTCAACCGCGAGAAAAAGGGCTATTTGCCCTTGCAGGAATCTGGGATCGTTGGGAATATCCTGGTGGCAAGGTGCTGCAAAGCTGCACGATCTTGACCACAGCGGCCAACAACGTGATGCGCCCTATTCACCACCGTATGCCGGTCATCGTCAAAAACGAAAATTGGGATTTGTGGCTCAAGACTCCCGCCGATGCAACCGACTCCTTACGGCCGCTCTTCGAGCCAAATGCTGGAGTACCGTTGCGATCAGCCCCCGTCAGTCGCGAGGTCAACAAACCCGCCTTTGACAAGCCACAATGCCTCGAAC
Source organism: Candidatus Krumholzibacteriia bacterium (assembly GCA_047639735.1). Lineage (GTDB taxonomy): Bacteria > Krumholzibacteriota > Krumholzibacteriia > LZORAL124-64-63 > LZORAL124-64-63 > JAGRNP01. Next base: position 325 of record JBLIOK010000010.1, read on the forward strand.
CCATCTGGGATGACCAGGGTGGACAGTTGAACTTATTTGGTTGAGGTGACCATGAACCAGCGAGAGAACAATGACCAAGGTGACCACGAAACGCCGGGACTGCGGCTTTTCTTGGACAGCGCTTTGCCAAGAGACTGGGCGCGTTTTTTAACGCTCGGGGGCTTTTATGGCGTGACGACAAACCCCTTGCTGCTGCAACGTGCGGATCAGCCGTGCACCCTTGACAACCTGCAGAGGATTGTTTTAGCCGTCGCCGAATACGGTGTGCAGGAGATTCAAGTCCAGACTTGGGGCGAGTCGGTCTCGGAAATGACAGAGTGCGGTGAGCAACTGGCGGGATTGCATAGCATGAGCACGAGCATCGTGATCAAAGTACCGGCAACCGAAACCGGTTTTCAAGTTGCGAAACACTTGAAGGCCAAGGGGCACCGCGTGACCATGACTGCGGTCTACACCACCGGCCAGGTCCTCTTGGCTGCGGGTTTCGAAGCGGCCTATGCCGCCCCCTATTTGAATCGATTGATCGACGCAGGTCAACCAGGTCGCGAAATCGTGCTCACAATGGATCGCATCCTAGCCGGCAGCGCCGCCCCAACTCGCCTGTTGGTCGCGAGCTTGCGCAGCGCGCAACAAGTTTTGGATTTGGCGGAGCGTGGTCTAGATACATTCACTTTTGGGCCCCAAGTCGCGGCAGAATTGTTATCCTCCGATTTGACTACGGCCGCAGCCCAAGAATTTCAAGAGGCGGCCGATGAGATGGGCCGAGAATGACCGATAATCTTAACTTTAAGGAATCACGATGCGAATACTCATCGGAACGGTGACTTGTTTATTTCTGGTGCTGGGATTTTCATCAGCCGAAGCCCAAAGTTATTACCGCAAAGAGACAAGCCTCTACCTTGAGCTCTTTGGCACTGGCGGCGAGCTGAGCGCCAACTTTGAAAAAATCGTCGGCAGCCATATGACATTCAGAACCGGCATTGGATTCACCGGCGTTGCCTACCGCAAGGGATATGTGGTGCCATTTGGCGTGAGTTTTCTCATTGGCGGCGGTCAAAACCTATTGGAGTTGGGCGCGGGAGGAACCTGGGTAGATTTTGACGACAACGGCGATGACGATGTGATCTTCGGTTTGACGGAGGACAAACTGATTGGCCACGCCATAGCAGGGTACCGCTATATAGGTGACTACGGCTTCACGTACCGGTTGGCATTCACACCCGCTATCACCGAAGACGGGATCCAACCCATGGGTGGCGCAGCCTTCGGTTACAGTTTCTAAGCCAAATTTTGAAACTGATGGAAGAGTTCGGCAAGCAACTTGGGCACGCATCGCATCTTAGCGGGAGATTCCACATAGGCGATGCGCAATTGGGTTCGGCCCGGATTGTCAGCACCGTCCGTTATGTTGTAAAAGCCAGACATGGGTGCTGTCAAAAGCGTTAGCTCTTCTCCACCCATCTCGACCCGACCTTGGCGAGCACAATAGAGAACAAAATCCATGGCTTCAAACCCGGCCCCAACCAGCTTGCGCAAATCCACGACGGAGTAAATGCTCGCATCAGGGTTCGAAACGATGACTCCAGGCAACAAATTGCGCATTTCTTCGGTAAATTCGCCCAGCATTTCTTGATAATAGTGGCGTTGCTGGTTGTACCACGATTTCAACTCGGCGTGGCTTTGGTGAGCCAAGGCGCCAAAAATGTACTGCCCGATCGCGTTGCTGCAAAGGCTAGCCGTATTTTCGGCAACGGCGCGTTCGTGAAAATCAGGGTTGTCCGTGACCAAGGCTCCAATCCGCAATCCGCACGCATTCCACACCTTCGAAGCCGTTTCAATACTTATGCGTCTGCCGCCGATTCCAGGCACTTCGCTCTCGCTCAAACTCCAAATACTCACCGGCGACGCGTCCGTATAATAGAGTTCGCGGTAGGCCTCGTCGCTGATAATCCAGAGGTTGTGTTCCACACAGAGCTTTGCCAGTTCGATCAGCGATTCTCGGTCGTAGAGTTGCCCCGTCGGATTATCGTAGGGAATGATCACCATCGCGCCGGGATTGTGTTCAACGATGGCGGCGGTGATTTCAGGGGCACCGGGCAAGCTGAACTGACCTTCGTCATCAAGAGTGCGAGTGATGGAGACCGTCTCGCGTCCCAATCGTTCAGCAAACGCCATGTAGTTGGTGTAAGCAGCATCGATCAACATCAGGGGTCGCTCATCCGTACCAGGAGCGCCACAACAACCGGTTATTACAAGCTCCATACCTTGACTGCCACCGTCGGTCACTTGGCTCAACAGGCGCGATGTTTCGCCACCGCTGGAGGCGATCAGGTTGACGAACGCAGCATTGGCTTCTTCGGTTCCTACTGTCGCCGTGTATTTGACCACTCCCGTCTCGAACGGAGAACCTGGACCACCCAGACTGTTCATGCGTTCTTGCATAGCAGGATGCATGGGGAGCGAGACGTTGCCTATAGCCACATTCAGAGCCCGAACGCCGTCCTTTCGCTTGGAGAATTCAATCTGGGCCAACCGGATGGCTGAAGGCTCTCGCCGCGAGAAATGATCTGACAATTGAGGGGCGGGCATCCGTTACTCCTTGCGTGGTGCGCGACAAGAGACCGTTATTACACCACTTTTCAGCGAAATCTATGAGCATCTGGTTCAGCAATGCATTATAATAGGCGTGGCATCGAATTGCGATGGTAATGATCGCTAGCAAACCGCTGATAAAGACCCGCCGAAATTGGACGAAACATACGCAAACTGTTTTGGCAGAACCCATTGTACACTCAGGAGACCGGTTTGAGCACCTATTCAATGACCCACCTCAAGCAACTGGAACAGGAAAGCATCCACATCATGCGTGAAGTGGCGGCTGAATTCCAAAATCCCGTGATGTTGTATTCGGTCGGCAAAGACTCGGCGGTGATGATCCGCCTGGCCCAAAAGGCCTTCCATCCCGGAAAATTTCCCTTTCCGTTGATGCACATCGATACGGGCTATAAATTTCCTGAGATGTATGAATTTCGCGATAAATATGTGCAGGAAATTGGCGCGCGCTTGATCGTTGAGAGCAACCAAACAGCGATCGACAACGGTGCGCACCCCTCCAAACTCGGCAACGATAAATGCTGCCAACAATTGAAGACTCGTGGCTTGCTAGATTCTTTAGAGCGCCATGGGTTTGATGCCGCTTTTGGTGGCGCTCGACGGGACGAAGAAAAATCTCGGGCAAAAGAACGTTTCTTTTCTGTGCGGGATGAATTTGGCCAGTGGGACCCGAAGAATCAGCGCCCCGAGTTATGGAATCTCTACAACTCCGAAATCGGCGAAAAAGAAAGCGTGCGCGTTTTCCCCCTGAGCAATTGGACCGAACTCGACGTCTGGCAGTACATCAAGCTCGAAGAGATCCCATTGGTGCCCCTCTACTTCGCCAAAAAACGCCCAGTGATTGAAATGGGCGGTATCATTATCCCCTTTGAATTTGCTGACCTTGTCGACCCGCTAGGCAAACTTGAACTGACCGAAGACAAAGCCGAGATGGTTTCTTGCCGATTCCGCAGCCTCGGCTGCATACCTTGCACCGGCGCTTTGCGCTCGGAAGCCGTGACTGTAGACGACATCATTCAAGAAGTGGTCGATGCCCGGCGCAGCGAACGTGAAAACCGCATCATTGATTTGACCAGCGACTCCTCCATGGAACAAAAAAAGCGTGAGGGTTACTTCTAATGGCCGAAAAAGCGGATCTGACCGCCTACGAGAATAAAAGTCTGTTGCGCTTCACCACCAGTGGCAGCGTCGACGACGGCAAAAGCACCCTGATCGGGCGCTTGTTGTACGAAACAAATTGCATCTTTGAAGACCAATTCGCCGCGGTTGAAAAAACGAGCAAACAACGTGGCGATACCCGCGTTGATTTGGCGCTGTTGCTCGACGGATTGGCGGCTGAACGCGAGCAAGGTATCACTATTGATGTGGCCTATCGCTACTTCACTACCGCCAAGCGCAAGTTCATCATCGCCGACACACCGGGCCATGAACAGTACACGCGCAACATGATCACGGGTGCCTCCACCAGTGAGCTTGCCATCATCTTAATCGATGCGCGGTACGGAGTGGTTACTCAGAGCAAGCGCCATGGCTTCCTGATTTCGTTGCTGCAAATTCCTCACCTTGTGGTCGCGGTTAACAAAATGGATCTCGTCGAATACGGCGAAGAAGCCTATCAAAAAATTGTCAAAGACTTCTCAGACTTTTCGCAGAAGCTGGACATTCACGACATCACCTTCATTCCCATCAGCGCACTTGATGGTGACAATGTCACTAAACGTAGCGAGAATATGCCGTGGTATGAGGGGCATACGTTGCTGCATTTGTTAGAAAATGTGCATGTCTCGGCCGATAAGAACTATGTCGACTTCCGGTTTCCTGTGCAAAGCGTGATGCGACCAAATCTGGATTTCCGCGGCTTTGCCGGTACGATTTCCTCGGGCACCATCAAGGTTGGCGAAGAGATTGCCGCCTTGCCCTCTGGCAAGACATCGCTGGTCAAGTCCATCTCTACTTACGATGGGGACTTGGACGAAGCCTTTGCTGGCCAGGCCGTCACCTTGACTCTTGAGGACGAAATCGACATCAGTCGCGGCGATATGATTGTGCGCAAAAACAACTTGCCCCAGGTTGGCAATGAATTTGATGTGAACCTGTGCTGGCTTGATGAAGAACCCATGAATCCCCGTACGCACTATATGCTGAAGCACACGTCGCAAAAAGTGAAGGCGTACGTCTCTGAAATTCAATACAAGATCGACGTCAACACTTTGCATCGCGAAGACACAGACAAGTTTGAACTCAATGAAATTGGCCGCGTCAGCATCAAGACAGCGCGCCCCCTTTTCTTTGACAATTACCGCGTCAATCATGGTACGGGTAGCTTCATTCTGATCGACCCCATCACCAACCGCACTGTTGCCGCCGGCATGATCCGCGGCGCGGCGCGAGACATCAAAGCGGCTACCTCGACCAAGCACGCTGAAAGCCATCGTTCAAGCAATGTGCGTTGGGAAGGCGGTTTGATTTCGGCCGACGATTGGGCCCGCCGAAATGGCCACCAAGGCACCGTGTTGTGGTGCACCGGTTTTTCGGGCTCCGGCAAATCAACCGTAGCTAAGGGGCTCATCAAGGCGCTGTTTGCCCAAGGCTGCCAAGTGATGATGTTAGACGGAGACAACGTGCGTCATGGTTTGTGTGGAGATCTTGGTTTCAGTGACCAAGATCGCTCTGAAAACATCAGACGAGTTGGCGAAGCAGCGCGTCTCTTTTATGAGCAGGGTAATATCGTGGTTTGCACCTTTATCTCGCCCTTCCGAGAAGACCGAAACTTCGTGCGTTCCATCTTACCAGAAGGCGCCTTTACCGAGGTGTTCATCAAATGTGATCTGGAAGTTTGCAAACGCCGCGACCCAAAAGGTCTCTACAAAAAGGCCGAGGCGGGAGAGATCAAAGACTTCACCGGAATCGATTCGCCATATGAAGAGCCAATTGATCCGGAGATCACCGTTGAAACCGACATCCACAGTGTCGAGTCAATCGTGGAGCAACTCGAGGCCTATCTGAAAGACAAAAAGGTTTTATAGGTGGGTGCGGCTGCGCGTTTGCTCAAAGAGACAAGAGACGCAACCGGTGTTCCATTTCTTTTAGCGGCATCAGGTCACCCTTGCGACTGGCCACTGCAATACCGTCCTTAAAGACCTGGGCCGCCTCTTTGTGGCGCCCCAATGATTCCAAGACGCGCCCATAACTTGCATAGAGAGGGCTATTCTGGTCTTGCTGTTTGAGCGCCCGCTGCAGGAATTCAGCCGCACCCGCGTTATCATCCAGGGTAGCGAGAGCCTGTCCCATTCCCATCAAGGCCAAGGAGTCTTCGGGGTCAATTTCCAAGACCTCTTCAAACATTACTTTTTTGCGCCCGGCGTCTTCTTGACGCGCAATGCGTTCTTGGGCAGCCATCTCTGCCGCTTGTTTCGGATCCACACCAACGCCAAATTTCTTCATCGTTGCCAAAGACTTTTGGTGCTCCGCTTCTTCTTTTTCGCCAATCTGCATGTAAAACAGGGATAAGTTGGTGTGCACCATGGATTCTTCGGGCGCCACTTCTTCTAGGCGGCGAAAAATGTCGATGGCTTCGTGAAATTTTTCTAAGCGACCAAGTATCACACCCAAAGCTTCAAAGGCCTCAGCTCGAGTTGGGTCCAAGCGCAATGATTCTTCCAACATCGCTACCGCTTGCTCATCTTCGCCGGCAGTGAATTTTAACAAAGCTTGGTCGTGCAATTGGATGGCTTTTTCCGTGGCATTGGCGCCCATATGCAAGGGCAAGATGGCTACATCGCCAATCCAAACATCGCTTCCGACTTTCACTGACAATTCGTTACCCGGCGTGCGGTTTTCACGATTAAGAAAAACCAGGCTTGTGCTCATCTGCAAAACTGGCGACCAAAACGAACCGGCCCAAGTACCAACCTTGGCATCGCCTTCCGTCATAAAGGCCTCGCCGACGTTGGGCAATTCGCTCCATTGGTCGAAAGACACATCTCGCCATACGACCGCACGCAATGCTTCAGGCACGCTACCATAGGTGCGAATCCTTGCTACAACTTCCTGTCCGAGATAGCACCCCTTGGTCGAGCTGACGACTTGCTGATCAAGACCAGTTTGAGGCAAGACGCGTTCACCAGCCGAGAGATCATGGCCTATTCTTGGCCACCCCGCTTCGGCTTGCAACCATCGCCAGAGAGCTTGGGCTTCTGCAGAGGGAATAGACGCCAAGGAAATCAGTCCGCGTGACGTGCCTTCATCGCTCCATTTTTCGAGGACCTCTGGACTGGCCATTTGGCCCGACCGAAGGATCAAATAGCTTGGGTCACCGGTCAATGAGCGCCTGATCACCCAAGCTTCACCAATATCCGCGATGGTCGTGATGCCCAGCTGATGTTCCGGCAGCTCGGCCCAATTTTTTGCAATTTCCGCAGGGCATTTCCCCAAGATACGCTCGATCACGGCATTTTCGTCTTCGAAACCCACGGGCTGCTGCACAATGAAGCCTGAAAAATCACCGGATATGTCTTCAATGATCACGTCTTCGCTGATAACGAAGGACGACAGGTCTTTCTCTAATTCAGAAATTTCAGCGCGCGGGAGTAGCAAAATATAGACCGCAAACGGTTGGCCGCGGTCCGGCAACCGGTGCAAACTGAACCAACTCTGCAACTTGCCCTTACGATTGAGCCGAGCCGAAAGCTGGCCTTGGCCTGGTTCCAAGCTGGAAACATCGCTCGTTAATTGGGCGTGTAAGAAACTGCCGCTATCGGGGCCAGAAACAAAAACGGCCCCCAGGTCTGGGCCGTTTTGCCAATCGCCAATCAAACCAAATCGACGTGCTTCATTTGCGAGGTCAGGCAACGAACCCATCATTACACTGAAAAGCTTTCGCCACAGCCACAGGTGTTGCTTGCGTTAGGATTTTGGAACTGGAACCCTTTGCCGCTCAAACCCTTTTGGTGATCGAGTATCACGCCGCGCAAATAGATTGTGCTTTTGCGGTCAAGAAAGACCTTGAACCCTTCATAGGGCACCACAACATCGCCAGATTTTTCCAAATCGAATTCTACGTTATAAACCAAGCCAGAACAGCCACCACCAGAGACGGCCAACCGCAAGCCTTGTTCGGCAATACCTTCGTCTGCAAGTAGGCGGCGCACCTCGACGGCCGCCGCATCGGTCAACTGAACCGGCGACTCGGTTGAGGTCGGTAAAGGCGCCAATGCCGCCAACTCTTTGACAACCGGTGCTTCTACTGGAGCTTCGGCCACTGCGGTTTGGGTCTGGGCTTGCTCGCCAGGCCGCTTGAAGTGCTCGCTCAACGGCACCAACGACTTCACATCGTCTGCCGTCAACACCAACTGTTCGTGCTTCTTCCATACGCCAAATTTGGCAGCACGGTCCAAGTATTCATCGTTGGTCTTGCCGTCTTCGCCCTCGTCATGCTGATCAACATCAAGCAATACGATCGTGCCGTTTTCGCGAGCGTGGCAGCGGCCCACATAGACAGTGTCGCCAGACTCGGCAACCACGGTGATACCGTGCAGCGGATCTGAAGTGTCGTGAAAAGTACCCATATCTACCTTACTCCTTCTCTACTGATCTGAGATGTTAGCAGTGCTCGGTGAATGCTGCGGTCAAATCGGCCGCAATGCTTTGAGCGTCGCGTCCTTCGATCATATGACGCGGCAAAAAGTGCACCAGTTCTCCGTCTTTAATCAAAGCCATGCATGGACTGCTTGGTGGAACATCGCCAATCAATTCGCGAGCTCGCGCCGTGGCTTCCAAATCTTGTCCGGCAAATACTGTAGCCACACGATTGGGCCTAATATCTTCGCCGACTGCGCTCTTCAAGGCCGGACGCGCGCTGCCTGCCGCACAACCACACACACTGTTGACCAAAACGATCGCAGTGCCAGATTTGTCGGCAAAAAACGTGTCCACTTCTTCGGCCGTGCGCAGTTCTTGCACACCGAAGCTGGTCAACTCAGCCCGCATTGGGGCCACCATGTTTTCAGGATAAGGCATTGTCGTTACTCCTCATTCGCGCCACAAACGGGCGGTTAACTCAACTGGTCATCATTACTATCAACAGAAACTTCGGGCGATCCCTGACTAGCCAAGATAGATTCCAAAGCCCGCCAAGGGAGCGTGGCGCATTTCACACGCGCCGGAAACTCACGCACCCCGCGAAACACCTTTAACTTGCCCAAGTTCGCGTCGGACGATTCGTTCCCGCCACCGGTCACCATCTCCAGGAAATCGTTCATGACGCGCTGAGCGTCGGCGACGGACTTCCCCTTCAACAGTTCGGTCAGCATGGAAGAACTGGCTGTAAAAATCGCACAACCTGCACCGTCAAAACTAAGATCTTCAACCGTCGCGCCGTCAGATTTTAAGTACAGCGTCAACTTGTCACCGCAGAGTGGATTATGCCCATCGCGATGTTGGCATCCATTGGTGCCATCACAATCCTCAATCACCCGCCGGTTGCGCGGGTTTTGTCCATGGTCCAAGACCAATTCTTGATACAAGTGCCTCAAACCATTCATACGCGAAAAAACTTTCTGATTTGTACCAGACCCTCGGCCAAACGCTCGATGTCTGCAACGGTGTTGTATATACCCAACGAAGCCCTCGTCGTGGCGGGTATTTTGAAATAGTCCATGATCGGCTGTGCACAGTGATGCCCAGTGCGCACGGCAACGTTTTCGGTGTCTAAGAAAGTCCCCACATCGTGCGGGTGCACTCCGTCGAGAACAAAGCTGAAGACCGCTGCTTTTTCCGCGGCGGTCCCAATCATACGAAGGCCAGGCACACCATTGAGAATTTCAGTACCGGCGGCGAAGACTTCGCTCTCAAAAGCCACCACATTCTCCATGCCAATTTCATTGACGTAGTCGATGGCCGCTCCCAATCCAACGGCGCCTGCGATGTCCGGAGTTCCAGCTTCAAAGCGCGTTGGTGGGTCGGCGAATGTGCTCTTCTCCAAAGTAACGGATACGATCATATCGCCGCCACCGTGCCAGGGCGGCATGCTTTCCCAATGCTCCTGTTTGCCGTAGACAGCACCCGCGCCGGTTGGACCGTAAAGCTTGTGGCCTGAAAAAACGTAAAAGTCACAATCCAAATCTTGGACATCCACTGTCATATGATGCACCGCTTGGGCACCATCAACGATGACAGGCACATCTTTATCATGAGCCGCGCGAATAATTTCTCGCAGGGGGTTGATCGTCCCTAAAGCATTAGACACATGAGTGATGGCCAGAACCCGCGTGCGGTCTGTCAGCAGCTCTGGCAACAATTCGAGTTGCAATTCACCGGTGTCAGTCAGCGGAATAAACTTTAATGACGCCCCGGTCGATTCGCACAACAATTGCCAAGGCACGATATTCGAATGGTGCTCCATCTGGGTGATCAAAATTTCGTCACCGGCGTTTAAGCGCGGCCGGACAAAACTATTGGCCAACAGATTGATACCCTCGGTCGTGCCACGGACAAAGACGATTTCTTCTGGACGCTGCGCCCCGAGAAATTGCTGTACCTTGGCACGCGCGCCTTCATAAAGACGAGTCGCCTCTTGGCTCAACCGGTAGACACCTCGATGGATGTTTGCGTAATCCTGGCTGTAAAACTTGGTCAAGGTGTCGATGACTGACTGCGGCTTTTGAGAGCTCGCACCGCTGTCCAAAAAGACCAGATTTTCCTCGTCGCGCAACTTGCACAAAAGAGGAAAATCATGGTGGGCGCCGCCTGCGCGCAACCAATCCAGGTCTCTTTTAACGCGGCCTTCAACCAAGGGCTTCATCAGCTATTGCCTTCCAACTCTGCACTGTCGAAAACAGCCAGAGAGCGCGTCAACTCGGCGGACAATTCTTTGCGCAAGGACTCAACCGGTATCGACTCGACCACTTCACTGGCAAAAGCCCACGCTAAGTAGGTGCGTGCTTCTTCTGGACTGAAACCACGGGTTTGCAGATAGAAAAGTTGATCGTCAGACAATTGCCCAGTCGTTGAACCATGACTGCACTTCACATCATCCGCATAAATTTCCAAACGCGGAATGCTATTGACCACTGCGTCATCCGAAAGCAGAAGGTTTCGGTTCGTCTGGTGGGCGTTCGTTTGTTGGCTGTCTTTGGCCACGTAGATCAAGCCGTCGAAGATTCCACGCGAGGCGTCGTCCATAATGCCTTTATAGAGTTCGCGGGTTTCGCAACCGGCTGCATCGTGCCTAACACGCGTGCGCAAGTCGTAGCGCTGTTGGCCACTTCCCATATACAAAGCGTTCAGGTCGCAATCGGCACCCGTTCCGGCCAAAGTCACGTGCAATTCGCGGCGCACAACCCGGCCACCGGTGAGAATCTCCCAGCTGCGGTACTGGCTATCAGCCGCCTGAACCACATGTGTGCTGCCATAGTGCTCGCCGACTTCAAGTCCAGACATCACCTTGATATGATGCACTTTAGCACCAACGCCACAAGTGATTTCGGTTAGCGGTTGTTCGCTAATGCCTTCAGCTACTGCCGACGAACGTTCGATAAATGTTACGGCACCTTTATCACCAACCTGAACCACGTTTCGCACAGGAATCAGGCCAACTTGTCCGTTCAAATCATTCAAGTAATGCAATTCGATCGGATGCTCCAATACCGAGCCCGCTGCAATTTTCACCAGCACGCCATCACGCCAAAAAGCGGAGTTTAACGCCGTAAAACTCGATTCCTGGTCACGTGCAATTTCTCCCACCTGGTTGGCGTCGTCAACAGCCGACAGGGCAACAACAGTTGCTCCTGCCGGCAAGTCAGCAATGCGCGAGCGACCCGCATCGAAGACTCCGTTGACGAATACCAAGAGGTGGGGATTTTCGGTCGAGATCTTGGCCGCTAGGTCATTTCCTGCATGTTTTCCAAACAACGGCAAGGCATCACCAGAGGCCATCGCCCCCGCATCGCCAAACAACCATTCTTCACGTCCGCGAATCTCAGTGCCCTGCTCAGCCAACACGGCCAAGGCGGCTTGTCGTTGCCCTCTGTTACGGCCCCATGCCGGCTCAGCAGCATTGTTCTGTGCAAATGCTTCGAGAAAAAGCTTACTCTTGTCGCTGGTTACGGTTTTCACCGCGCGACCTCCCCGTCAGCGGCAGCTGGCTCCGATTGCAGCCACCCATACCCTGATTTCTCCAGTTCCAACGCCAGTTCTTTTCCACCTGAGCGCACGATGCGGCCTTCGGCTAACACATGCACATAATCTGGGACAATGTAGTCCAGCAAACGTTGGTAATGCGTGATCATCAAAACGGCTCGGTCATCGCGACGCAGTGCATTGACACCGTGGGCTACAATGCGCAAGGCATCGATGTCCAAGCCAGAATCGGTCTCGTCCAAAATGGCCAATCGCGGTTCCATGATGGCCATTTGAAAACACTCGTTGCGCTTTTTCTCGCCACCAGAGAAACCAACGTTCAAGCCACGAGTCAATAGTTCTGGATCCATTTCCATCAGCGACGCTTTCTCTTTGGCCAATTCGGCAAAATCGTAAGCGTCCAATTCTGGCTCACCACGGTGGCGACGCAAAGCATTGAGCGAAGTGCGAACAAATTTTTCATTGCTGAAGCCAGGTATTTCCACTGGATACTGAAAGGCAAGAAAGAGACCTTCGAGTGCGCGTTCGTGGGCATCCAGAGCCAATAAATCCTGGCCGTCAAAATCAACGGAGCCCGCGGTGACATCATAAGTTTCATTGCCCGCCAATACTTGGCTCAACGTACTTTTACCGGCACCGTTAGGGCCCATTATCGCGTGAACTTCACCTGGTTTGATTTCCAGGTCGATTCCTTGGAGAATTTTCTGTCCCTGCGTACTCGCGTGCAGGTCTTTGATCCGCAACATGTCCTTCAAGCTCCTTTGTTGCCCTTCGGCAACGGGTTCATTTCAGGTTTAGCCTACGCTACCTTCAAGGCTGACACTCAACAAGGCCTGGGCTTCCACGGCAAATTCGAGGGGCAGTTCTTCAAAAACTTCCCGACAAAACCCACCGACGATGAGCGAAACCGCATCTTCGGTCGTGATACCACGTTGATTGCAGTAGAAGATCTGGTCTTCACTAATTTTGGTGGTCGTGGCTTCGTGTTCGACCTTAGCCGTGGAATTGCGTGATTCGATATAAGGCACAGTATGGGCGCCACAGCGATCGCCAAGCAGCATGGAATCGCACTGGGTGAAATTGCGCGCCCCAGCCGCGTTTTTCCCCATTTTCACTTGGCCGCGGTAGGTTTGATCACCTTGGCCGGCGCTGATTCCCTTGCTGATAATCGTACTGCGAGTATTGCGACCCAGATGAATCATCTTGGTGCCAGTATCCGCTTGTTGGTGATTATTCGTCAATGCCACCGAGTAAAATTCGCCGATGGAATCGTCGCCTTTCAACACACAGCTTGGGTACTTCCAAGTCACTGCCGAGCCCGTTTCTACTTGGGTCCAGCTGATCTTTGATCGGTCGCCCGCACACAGTCCGCGCTTGGTGACAAAATTGAAGATGCCGCCTTTGCCGTTCTTGTCGCCCGGATACCAGTTTTGTACCGTCGAGTATTTGATCTCCGCGTCGTCGTGGGCATACAACTCCACGACAGCAGCGTGCAATTGGTTTTCATCGCGTTGCGGAGCGGTGCACCCTTCGAGGTAACTCACCGACGCGCCCTCTTCAGCAATGATCAAGGTGCGCTCAAACTGGCCCGTGTTGGCCGCATTGATCCGGAAGTAAGATGACAAATCCAAGGGGCACTTCAACCCTTTTGGGATATAGACAAAAGATCCGTCGGTAAACACTGCCGAATTGAGCGCGGCGTAGTAATTGTCGGTGTAAGGCACAACTTTGCCCAAGTACTTGCGCACCAGTTCAGGGTGCTCAGCCACTGCTTCAGAAAAAGACATAAAATGGACACCCACGGCAGACAGCTTATCCTGGTGAGTCGTTGCCACCGAAACACTGTCAAAAATAGCATCCACAGCCACGCCCTCTAAACGCTTCTGCTCCATTAACGGAATGCCCAGTTTTTCGTAAGTGGCCAAAATCTCAGGGTCAATTTCATCGATGCTTTTGACTTCTTTTTTCTTCTTAGGCGCTGAGAAATAACTGATGGACTGCAGGTCTACCGGGTCGTAATGAACCTTTTGCCAGGTCGGTGGCGTCATGGTCAAGAAGTGCGCGTAAGCCTTGAGTCGATAGTCGAGCAACCACGACGGCTCATTTTTCTTATGAGAGATATATCGGATCACCTCTTCATTCAGACCAGGCGGCACCGTGTCAGAGTCGACATCGGTCACGAAGCCCCACTTGTATTCTTGATCGGCGACCTCTTGCAGCATCTCTTTTTCTTCGCGCAAGATGTCGGCGGCCGTTCTGGTTGAGTCAGTAGTGGCTGGGTCAGTAGTGGTTGGGTCAGTATTCATATCAGGTGCTCACTTCTGTACGATTTGGTTCTACCAAGTTATGCAATACAGTTCCCTGCATCTCTGCAGCGACCGATCCCGCCATGTTTTGCAGGCTAATGCTTTGTAACGTGCCGAGAAGTTTCTGATTGATCCAATTCCAGTTGGGCTTCAAGCCGCACGCCTGTTCGAGATTGCAGTCGCACCCCGAATTATCAGTGCACTCGGTCATCGACAATGGCCCCTCCAGGACTTCAAACATTTCCGCCAACGAAATTTCCGCCGCCGGCCTTGCCAAGCAATACCCACCCGAGGCACCTCGCGTCGAATTGAGCAATTGGCTACCGCTCAATAATTTCAGCACTTTGCTCACCGTAGGCATCGGCAGACCCATTTCGGCTGCTAAATCTCGCGCTGGCACTGCCTCGCGGTCAGTACGGCGAGCCAAACAGGTCATCAGACCTATCCCGTAATCCGTTAATTTACTTAGTCTTAGCACGACCACTCACTATCACTGTAGTCTTTAAATTTTGGCTTCATTCTAAATAGTACCATTTCGGTACTCTATGAAGGCAATCTAATGCATAAATTGCGCGGCGCAAGGTCCATATGACCCTTTTTCAGATTTATAGGCATATAAAAGGCCTGTTTCCGTAAGGAAACAGGCCTTTCTAATCAATCATTTGTGATCAATCATTTGTGATCAATCAATCGATAGTGAGCGAGTTACTTGATCAGCAACGGCGCAATCACCACACTGATGACCGACATCAGCTTGATCAAGATATTCAGGCTTGGACCGGAAGTGTCCTTGAACGGATCACCAACGGTATCACCAATAACAGCAGCCGTGTGAGCATCGCTGCCCTTACCACCAAAGTGACCGCCTTCGATGTGCTTCTTGGCATTGTCCCAAGCACCACCGGCGTTGGACTGGAACAAAGCCAGCAACACACCAGATGCCGTCACACCAGCCAGCATACCACCGAGCATCTGAGGGCCACCCAAGAAGCCAACCAATGGCGGAGCCAACACAGCGATCAAACCCGGAACAATCATTTCCTTAATCGCTGCGGCAGTGGAGATATCCACACAACGGCGGAAATCCGCAACAGCGGTGCCTTCCATCAGGCCAGGGATTGTTCTGAACTGACGACGCACTTCTTCGATCATACTGAAGGCGGCACGGCCCACCGCATCCATGGCAAAACTGCTGAACAAGTAGGGCAACATTGCGCCCAACAACAGTCCGACCAAAATAGTGGGTTCCATGATATCGATGACGAATTTCTCGCCAGCGGGCATGCCCTTTTGAATGATCGTTTGGTAAGCGGCAAACATGGCCAACGCTGTCAAAGCAGCCGAGCCAATTGCAAAGCCTTTACCGATGGCTGCGGTGGTGTTACCCACGGCATCCAACTTATCGGTGCGAGCCCGGACTTCTTCGCCCAAGCCAGCCATTTCACTGATACCACCGGCGTTGTCGGCGATGGGTCCGTAGGCATCAACAGCCAGCTGGATGCCCGTAGTCGACAACATACCCAAGGCAGCAATGGCGATTCCGTAAAGACCGGCAAATTCATAAGCCACCAAAATGACCGCGCCCAAGACGACAATTGGCAAAGCCGTTGATTGCATGCCAAGTCCCAAACCACTGATCAAGTTCGTCGCCGCGCCGGTCTCGCTTGCTTTCGCAATGGCCAGAACCGGTCGGCGGTTTTCAGCGGTATAATATTCAGTGATCAAGCCAATGGCTGTACCACCGATCAAACCGGCGATCGTCGCAATAAACACACCCATGGGTGTGAAGGTCATGCTGTCGAAAACCCACTCAGCAGGCAGCATCCTGTCAATGATGAAGTAGGAAACGACAACCATAATACCAGCGGCGCCAAAGGTACCGATGTTCAAGGCCGACTGAGGGTTGCCACCTTCGCTCGTGCGGACAAAGAAGGTGCCAATGATCGAGACGACAATACCGGCTGCAGCCAACACCAGGGGCAGCAACACGAAGTTGAGGTCGCCGGGCAAGAAGACCACACCGAGTATCATCGAACCAACGATGGAACCGACATAACTCTCGAAAAGGTCAGCGCCCATTCCGGCCACATCACCGACGTTGTCACCAACGTTATCAGCGATAACAGCGGGGTTGCGCGGATCATCTTCGGGAATACCGGCTTCGACTTTTCCCACCAAATCGGCGCCAACGTCGGCTGCCTTGGTGAAAATGCCGCCACCAACACGCGCAAAGAGTGCAATCGAACTAGCACCGAGAGAGAAGCCCGAAATTACCTGCAACAACCGCGCGATATCCCACGTGTCGCCATACATTTCAGTGTAAAAGATATAGAGCCCGCTGAGGCCCAAAACACCCAGTCCAACCACAACCATGCCCATAACAGCGCCGCCGCTAAAGGCCACGCCCAACGCTTTATTCAAGCTCGTGCGAGCTGCGCTGGTGGTGCGAACATTGGCCAAAGTCGCGATCTTCATACCAAAGAATCCAGCCAAGCCAGAAGCGATCGCACCGAGCACGAAGCTCAAGGCGATCAAGGCGTGACTGCTTTCCATTTTGGCATTACTGACAGCCAGCAGGACCGTCACGATCACGACAAAAACAGCGAGCACGCGATATTCGCGGCTCAGAAAGGCCATGGCGCCTTCTTGGATGTGACCAGCAATGGTCTGCATCTTTTCGTCACCGGCGTCTTGTTTTTTGACCCATTGGGCCTTAAACAGAGCGAACACCAGCGCCAGCACACCGGCGGCGGGGATCAGATAAATCACGCTTTTCCTCCTGCAGGAATAAATAGCAAGTCGTTAGTCAATGATGAGTCCCGCGCGTCGTACTTTCGTAGAGACGAGACTTCAGCTGAACAGACGCCCTATGAATAGAGTGTCTACCAGTTAAAAGCGAGTGCATTTTAGCCAAAACGCGGCGCCAAATCAAGTTTTGGCGCCGCTAAATCAGCAATATGATTGAATTAACCCCTCAAAGGGCTATTTGCCCGCGATCGAGACCAACTCCACATCAAAGCACAGAGTGGCGTCGGCGGGAATTTTAGGCGGGCTGCCACGCTTACCGTATCCCATCACAGCAGGAATAATCAAACGAGCCTTGGTGCCAACGGACATTCCCGTCAACCCTTGGTCCCAGCCTGGGATAACCATTCCAGCGCCGAGAGTGAACTTGTAGGGAACACCACGACCGCTAGAAGAGTCAAATTCGGCACCCTTTTTCCCATCTTCCCAAAGCCATCCGGTGTAGTGGACTTCGATCTGATCGCCTGTTTCAGAGATCGGCCCATCACCCGCCTCGAGGGAAGTGACGGTCACCGTGCCAATATCGACCATTTCGATATCGAAAAAGAGCGTTGCATTGGCCGGGATAACTGGTGGCCGTCCCTGCGCGCCATAGGCCAACTCTGGTGAAATGATCAGGCTTCGCTTGCTGCCAATATGCATACCAGTCAAGCCCCGCTCCCAGCCTGTGATCACAAAACTGCGACCAAGAGGAAAGGAAATGGGCTCGCCCCGGTCATAAGAAGCATCAAACTTATTGCCCTTGACGCCATCTTCATACAAATAGCCGGCGTAGTGCACAATCACGTAGTCGTCTGCTTGAACTTCAGCGCCTTGACCCATGACAGAGTCTATGGCAGTCAGACCAGGCATGATTTCAAAGAATACCGGAGTGTGAGCCTTTGCCTCACCACTCGCTACCTCTTCATTTTTTGCTTCGCCCTCGCCGCTGCATCCGGCGGCACTGACGCCGATGACCAATAAAGTCATCAAAGTTGTCAGCGTTAATTTACGCATGCTCATTCTTTCGCCTTTCAAGATTGTGATTGATCAGGCGCACTGATGACGCCCCAGTTTTTACGAACATAATCCCACACAATAACCCAAAACAGAGAGCCCATAAAGGCCACAAACGTCAAAATCATAGCGGCCCGCATTTTGCGCGGTCGCACGGGCTTATCCGATACCGACACGGTCCCAACCCGTTCCAGCGGTGAAATCAACTCAACCTTCACCCGCTCAATTTCCAGCTCGGATTCCAGCACTTCTTGCTCATGCGGCAGGTCTTTGGTCAACTTGATATTCAAATCGTTAATGACTTGCGCAACATCTTCTTGGCGTTTTTTAATTTCAATTTCCTGGACCAACTTGATGCGACTAATTTCCAACTCATTGGAGGTCACCACAGCTGTCATGCTATCTGCGCGCGCCGTTTGTTGATTGATAAAGCCCGCTAAACTATTGACCGTCAACAGCAAATCCCCAACTCGGCCGGCTTGCTCACGAGATGCTGTCTGCTTCAACACCTCAACCACCGGGTCTGCCGACTGCGGTGTTGTTGATTCAGCATCACTCATTTCCTGAACCATGACCACAGCCAAGACCTTTTCGGAATTTGCCAATCGCACCCGCGCCGATTCAACCGTAGCTCTCGAATTTGAAATGGCCTGACGTAACCAGATGCTGTCTGCTTCACGAGCCTCTAAATCCAAAAGCAAACTGCGACGGTCCAATTCGATGAGAGCATACTCGCGTTCTTGCTGGCTGACCTGAAGATTAACGCGTTCGCTTTCAGCATCGACCTGTTCGATGTCACCGCGCAATCTTTTCATCGTTGCGCGCCCGCGACGCAGAGTAAGATGCAAGGAGCTGCCCATACTATCGGCAATCGCTTGACGATTAAATGTGTCAATGGCTTCGTTGATGGTGAGCACAGCTTTGGATGGACTGCGGGCCAAATTAGTCAACGTGATAACATTGCCACCAGCGACAAAATTGAGGCTTGGCGAAAAGGTGGCGTCAATCACAGGTGCCGATTTCGCTTCAGCGAATGTGGGCACCTTTTTAAGGCCCTCCCAATACAAAAAGCCGTCAAACCAGTTGACCACATCTTCCAATGCCCATTCCCGATTGGGATACCCATCAGGATTATAACTCACGACTCCTGGACGCACCTGGCCCGTAGCCAGATACAAAGGCTTGACCACAATGCCATAGGCGATACCAGCGATCAACCCCAACGCAGTCAGGCCGGCAATGGTTTTTATATGGCGATAGAAAATGTTCAACAGGCTTGCCAAGGACAGCAAGCCCACTTCTTCTTCCCCTGCCACATTGCGCTCTTGCAAATCGGTCTCCTTCAAAAACTCAGAGAATGTCGTTCAACCGTTCGACCGAACTGCTCAAAACTTGTTCGTGTAACGAGTTGCCATGAGAGTCCATGGTCACAACGACGGGGAAATTCTTAACCTGGAGTTCCCAGATGGCTTCGGGAGCCCCAAACTTTTCTGCCAGATGCACACCCTCGACGGACACGACACATTCAGCCAGCACCTGCGCTGCCCCACCTACGGCATGAAAATAAACCGCGCCTACTTTTTTACAATAGGCCAAAGTTTTTGGCCCCATACCACCCTTGCCGATCACGGCCCGGATGCCAAACCGTTCCATCAACGGACCTTGATACGGTTCTTCACGAATGCTCGTTGTAGGGCCAGCAGCTTTGACTACCCATTTGCCCTTTTCTTTGACCACAACGGGACCGCAATGATAGATGATGCTGTCTTTCAAATCGACGGGCGACTTGCCGCCGTCATGCAAATACTTGTGCACAGCATCTCGGCCCGTGAAGATCAGACCACTGATATCAACTCGGTCGCCTACCTTCAAGGCACGGATTTTCTTCTCGGTAAAAGGCGCTTCCAACAACATACTCACCTGCTCCTAAGATTCGTACAACCAGCGCGAGATACGTCCGCTCTCGCCCATCTGAAACCCATTGCGCCGAAAGGCCCAGCACATATATGAAACTGACACAAAGAATGAAGCAGGC
>JBLIOK010000011.1:0-20012 GCA_047639735.1 Candidatus Krumholzibacteriia bacterium
AAAGACGGTGTCGAACATCGAGATAATCTTGACCTCGGCATCATGATTGAAACTCCTTCAGCCGTCTTGGTCGCTGACCTGCTCGCGGTTGAATGTGACTTTTTCAGTATAGGTTCAAATGATCTGATCCAGTATACTTTGGCCATGGATCGCGGTAATACGAGAGTGGCTTACTTATATCAGCCGCTGCATCCTGCAGTCTTGCGCAGTATAAAACACGTTGTGGAAGCCGGTCATAAGGCGGGCATTTGGGTCGGCTTGTGCGGTGAAATGGGATCCGAAACCAGACTGGCTGAAGTTCTCTTGGGTCTCGGGCTAGACGAAATCAGCTTGCATGGCGCGACGTTGCCTAAAATTAAGCAAGTGATCCGGTGGACAAGTTATAGCGAAGCACAAAATGTCGTGCAAAATTTGATCAATCAACCAACAGCCGCCGAAGCAAATGTCTGGCTAGCAGATTATATCGCCAAGCGCAAATTGCAGCGCGGCAACGCAGGAGAGTGACATGGTAGAATGGCCCGCAGCAGGCCTCGGTCAGATGTACCAACTGATTGACAACCTGCCGGAGCAGTTGATGGCTAGCGGCCAGTTGGCAGGGTTGGAGACCGTCAAACCGGCCAAGGCGACTGTTAAGCGCATTGTTTTGTGCGGAATGGGCGGTTCGGCCATTGCCGGCGATCTCGTTCAACCCTTAATACAGCGCGGTAATATCTCGCTAACTGTTTGGCGTGATTACAGTTTGCCGCATTGGGTCTGCAGTGATGATCTGATTCTTTGTTGCAGTTACTCTGGAAATACGGAAGAATCGCTATCTGCGGCTCGCCTGGCTGGTGAGCGTGGTTGCGACCGGGTCGCTATCACTTCAGGCGGTCAGCTTGCTGAATTGGCTGCCAGCGATCATTTTCCTTGCATCACTTTGCCTGGTGGATTGCCGCCGCGGGCTTCATTGGGGTACGGTCTCGGTGCTTTGCTGCGAGTCTTGACCCGATTGGGTGTTAGTCCGGAAGCAGAATCGGAAATCGTACCGATAGTAGAGCATTTGCGTGCGCACAACGCCTTGCGACAAAAGCCTATGCGGGACGATGATCCGCCACAAGACGATGGCGAGGGAAACATTTCGCCTGGTCTTCTGGCGGTGGCGCTCACTGGTCGTGTGCCGGTGTTGTACACGGCGGGGCATGAAACCCATGCTGTCGGCGTGAGATGGAAAGCGCAGCTCAACGAGAACAGTAAAGTGCCGACGTGTGTGGCCGCTTTCCCTGAACTTGACCACAATGATTTGGTGGGCTGGTGCCTTGATAAGCCGTTGCGTGAAAAATTTGTGCTTATCTTTTTGCGCGGTAAAGACGATAACGAACGAGTTGCGCGCCGGGTGGAGATAACGCGCGAATTGTTGGAGAATGAGTTTGCAGAAATCCATGAGATCCGGGCGACGGGCGCGACGCCGTTAGAACGGGTGATGTCTCTGGTTCAATATGGTGATTACCTGAGTTGCCATCTGGCACGTTTGAATGGGGTCGATCCGGTGCCGGTCGACAGAATTACCAAACTAAAGAATGCGCTGGGTTAGATCCCCCAGACGCCGAGGGAGAAGGTTTCATGAGCAAGAAGTTTCTATTCACAAGCGAGTCGGTGACCGAAGGTCATCCGGATAAAGTTTCTGATCAAATCTCTGATGCGGTCGTTGATGCCATCATTGCTAAGGATCCCAATGGTCGGGTAGCTTGTGAAACCATGGTGACCACAGGCATGGCCTGCCTGGCCGGTGAAATCACCACCAATACGTACATTGATATTCCCAAATTGGTGCGCAAGACAATTGCGGATATTGGCTACACCAATGCCGACTATGGTTTTGACGCTGAAAGCTGCGCCGTCTTATTAACGATCGATAAGCAAAGTGCCGATATAGCCAGGGGCGTTGACACCGGTGGTGCTGGCGACCAAGGTCTAATGTTTGGTTATGCTTGTCGCGAAACCGATGTCTTGATGCCATTGCCCATTACGGTTGCTCACCGCATGGCTCAGCAACTGGCAAAGGTGCGCAAGGACGGTACGCTGCCTTGGGTTCGCCCAGACGGCAAAACGCAAGTGACTTGTTTGTATGAAGACAACAAGCCTATCAAGATTGACACTGTTGTTCTGTCGACTCAACACGACGATGAGATCAACAATGAAGATTTGCGTTCAGCCCTGCAAACGCACGTTATCGATCCGGTATTGGCTCGCTTTGACGTCGATCACGCTGGTTACAAAAGCCACATCAATCCCACGGGACGGTTTGTGGTTGGAGGACCGTTAGGTGACTGTGGATTGACTGGTCGTAAGATTATCGTCGATACCTACGGCGGTAGCGCTTGCCATGGCGGGGGCGCGTTCAGTGGAAAGGACAGCACCAAGGTTGACCGTTCGGCTGCTTATGCGGCGCGTCATTTGGCGCGCAATATTGTAGCAGCGGATTTGGCTGAGCGTTGCCAAGTTCAGGTCGCGTACGCCATTGGTGTGGCGCAACCGGTTTCCATCAATGTCGAAACGTATGGAACTGGAAAAGTATCAGACGAGCAAATCATCAAGGCCTTGGGCGAAATTGACATGACCCCGAAAGGGATCATCGATCGTTTGAAGTTACGTGAGCCTGTGTTCCTTAAGACGGCGGCTTATGGTCACTTCGGTCGGGAAGATGTCGATTTTACTTGGGAACGTGAAGATCTCGTAGACAAGCTGCGCAATGCGGTAGGCTAATCAGCCAACTCATTGGTTTAGCAATTGCCTTAGTAAAAAAGGGAGAAGCCATTTGGCTTCTCCCTTTTTTCGGATCTGATTCAAGCCAGACAACAAAGATCAATTTATGGGATGGGGTCGACCACGGTGAAGTCCAGTGATGTGCGCCTCGTCACCGCGAGACGTGGGCTTGTGACGAACAGGTCTACTGTGTAATTCCCTGCCACTCCATAAGTAAAGATAGGGTTTGCGCCTGTATATACTGTGTTAGCAGCATCGCCCATTTCCCAGCGATAGGTCATTTTAACGGAGTCGCCTGCGACCGCCGGGAAATCAATATTACAAGATTTCGCATCGAGCAGGAAAAGAATGCGATCTCCGGTAGTGACCGTGCCGGATGGGGGACTGGAGGTCGCTTCAACCACCAAACTGTCGGCTAAGACCGTAACTGGTACGGTACGGCTGGTGTTCTTACCATCTTGGTCTTGGGCAGTCACCGTAACGGTGTATTCGCCGGGTACGGTATATTTGTGGAAATTGATACTGGTGTTACCACCACTTCCGTCGCCGAAGTTCCATTTGATCTCCAACAGGTTGTTGCCACCCATTGGGTCGCCTGTTTCGTTGCCGCCCGATACGGCCGAAAAGAAGTCGACATCGAGGGGAGCTACGCCACAGGAAGGCGTTGCACTCACTCGAGTAAATTTGGGTTCGGAATCCTCATCCTGGCATCCGCCAGTGGCCAGTGCGATCAATAGGATCGCCGGCACAAGAAGCATACGGGCACTTTTCATGTGGGCTGTGGTCTCCTGGTGGGGTAGTTCAAGTTGGTCAGGGCTTGCGGTAAACTGCGGCTTATCAACTGATTAAGTTGCCGCACAAAATATTGCACACCTTGGACCCGAAACCCCGTCTCGGATCCGCCCTGCCTGGTCACATCAATGTATTAAGCTAGGTGAGAGTGGGCAAGGAGTCCAGCGAAATCAGTGACAATGGGCGGTCAGCGGAGAGTAATCAGCGCCGGGCTCTCGCGTACAAAACTATGAAAATAGCGGCGTAGAGCACGTTTCCAGCCCATGCGGCGACAATGGGGGGCAAAGAGCCCGTATGGCCTAAACTGCGCCCAAAGTTCATAAAGAGGTAATACCCAAAACTGATCAGCAAGGTCCAGCCAAACCCCGAGGCGACCGTTGTCTTACGTGGGGCTGATGCCAATAGTATGCCCATCAGAACGACGATCAGGTTCACCAGAGGGAAGGCCAGATTAAACTGGATATCAACCCGCGCTGTGGTGGCGTCACCGCCGCTCAACTCGATCAATTCCACATGTTCTTTAAGTTGCCGAATGTTCATGTCTTCTTGACGGATGCGATCGCGATAAAAGCCTTTTGGGTTCACGGTCACATCTTTCGCTGTGACGCGGTCGAAATACGTTGTGGTTTCTTCGTCCCCGTCAAAAACACGCCGCGTTCCGTCGAAGAGAGTCCAATATTCACCGTCCCATTCTGCCCGCTGCGCGTCGACGCGTTCAGCGATTACCGGCCCGCGATAAGTGAAGATCTTAAGACCAGTGATTAATCCCGTGTTGGGATCGAATTTGCGGGCATAGTAGAGGTGGCCCTCACTGTCGGTGAGAGTGATGTGTTGCGTTGGACGAATACGGTTGGGCTTGCCATGGATCTCGACTTCCCAGACTTTATTACGTTCTACATTGGCCGCTGGCAATACGTATTCACGCCAAACCAGTGAAAAAATCGTCACCACGACTCCCAGCCAAATCAACGGCCGGCAAACTCTCATCAATGACCAACCGGCAGCGAAAAGTGCCGTCAATTCCAGGTACCTGGCCATGCCACCGACCGAAAAAAGGGTGGCCATTAAGAGTGCGATAGGCAGAACCGTATCAACAATCCAGACCGCCTTGAAAGCGTAGTATTTTCCAATGGTAGCCGCGTTTGTATCGTTGTCGACGAAGCTGCCAATGTGGTCAAAAAGGTCCACCAAGGTGAATAGAATCAAGGCCCCAATAACGGTGTAACCCAAATTCTTGAGATAGCTGGCTAGCAAATGTCGGTGGACGATGTTCATGGGGTTTCAGGGGGTTTAGGTGGGCTGGCAATGGAGACGGCGGCTGTGTTTTTTCCGAATGGCCACAAAGCGCCTATATTCCAAAAAGTTGTTTCGCTGACGGCACGAAAGAACATGGGTATTCCTATGCCCAATAGCAATATGTTAGCCGCCCACATAGCAATGAAGGGGTCTAGCTTGCCGCGGTCAGCGACCTTTTCGCCTCCCATTAGAAAGAGATAATAGATGAGATAAATCGCCAAGGCGAGGCTCACGCTCACACCTTTGCCACTGCGCGAGGTGGAGACGGCCATCGGCACGCCTAAGAGCGCAAACACAAGGCATGCAAAGGGAATGGCAAACTTCTTGTGGAACTCGACCAGGTACCGGTTCTCATGGGCTATGTAGCTTTCTAAGAGCCGAGTCTGGTGACCTGTGGTTTCTATCATGCGTTGAACGCGCGTGCGCGTCGCTTTGTGCTTGCGCTCTAAATAGGCGTCAAGTTGTGGCCCCGGGGGTGGCGCAAAAGTAGAGCCGACGATCAATTGACGTTGGGCTGGATGAAGAGCTTTGAAATACCAGGTCAGAAATGTTTCGGCGCCTTCGAGGACTCTTTTTCCTACCCGAGCCTGGTTAACGCGTTCCTTTGCCGCCGCGTCTTGCAGATCGTTGAGGTCCATCTCGCGATCACCTCGGGATTGGCGTCCAGACTCTTGGAAATCCACTTCCATATTGGCCATGTGCATGTTGTGCTGGCTAAAGCGAATGACCTGATATCTTTCAGGGTTATCCTTGTCGGGAACTTTATGGATTTCGCCATCAAATAATTCGATCAAAATGGAGTTTGAATCATGGTCTGGCACAATTCGTCCATGCGTGGCAATCGTAACTTGGGGCGACAAATCTCCAGGTTGTTCCTTTTCTAGGATCTGCACGTCTTCAATTTTGCCGGTCAAGTCGTCTTTTTTGGCGACATAAATTGTCACTCGGTCAGTCATTTCTGTAAACTGATGTTCTCGGATTTCTAGCATCGGCTTTTTGTGGTTTATATCGAAGAGCAAGTTGGCCAAAGTGTGATTGGATTGTGGAAAAACGTAGTGGTTGTAAGCTGCCAAACCGGCGCCAATCAAGGCCGCACCAAGAACCAATGGCCGCATGACAGCCCACAAGCTGATACCGCAAGCCTTGAGGGCGGTAATCTCGTGATCAGCAGCTAATTGACCGACACTCATAAGAATCGCGATCAGGACCGCCATTGGTATGGATAATGCAAACGTGTACCCTAAACTGAGGACCAAAACTTTGGTCGCCAAAAGAAAGGGAACGCCTTTGCTGACAAAGAGATCGACGTATCTGAAGAGCACGTCTATCATCAGTAAAAAGGTGATCACGAACCAGCCGAAGAAGAATGGACCCACAGCAGATTTCAGTAAGTGTCTGTATATCAGATACATGGAGCGATTATCCTGCCATTCTTAAATCTTCTGCCACGAAATTCTTTTGTCTTGGCACCGATACAGCGCGCATTCCAGATCGTTCCGGGGTCAGCATATTTGGGCCCGTGTCATGCTAATTAACGGATCATTTTTGCGCTTTTATCGGCTTAGACGGGCATTTTTTGAACAGTTTACGGTCGATTTTGCCTTCGCTGTCGGATGCTATCCGATCCCCTGCGGGCACAGTCTGACCATTTTCGAGGACGACGAAGCCAGCGGCAAGACAAACTTGGACCATAGCAACAGGAAATGCAACATCAGGACTCATGATCAACCGACCAGCGCAGACCCAAACGGGCGCCTGGGGGAGCACCCGAATTGAAGCAAGGCAAGGCTAAATTGACCAACCGCACACGCAAGCTGACGCGTGTTGCTTTGGTATTTTTGGCGAGCTTCATTCTGGTCTCACTGGGAACCCAGCCAGAGGCCTTTGCCGATCCGGATTATGGCGATGGCCCCATCCTTTATGGTTTCGATCCGGTCATTCACGCCGTACAAGATCCGCGCTTGTTGGGCGTAGATCGTTTGGTCTTATTGCGGCGCTTAGAAATATTAGGCGTTGACCCCATTCGCAAGCCCAAGACCACGCCAGGCCTTTCCAGTTTGTATTATAAGTTCTTGGTTGAGAAATCTGGTGCTGATCTGGATCGACGCGAGTATCTGGTCGAGTACAACGGGCCACTCGGTGTGATGACTGAATTTGAATACCCTACCTTTTTCTACCTGTTTCCGGTCGCGGAATCATTGCCCGGTGGATATGTCTATTATCCGCCGCGGCCTGTGGGGGATCCGGTAGTCAAAGTCTTCATTGATGATTTGAAGCTTGGCGCTGCGCGGCGTAACGCTGTCAATCAAACCATGGTGCGAAACAAATTGCTGGATATCGCGGGCAGCGGCAAAGCCAGGCAAGACAGCGACGGTTTGATCAACCTGACGATACCCATCAAGTTGCCGCGCACCTTGGAAAAAATTATCGGTCGCGGTGAAAAGACGCAGATAAAGATCACTGGTCGCGAACACATATCAATCACGGGCGAAAGCACGGTTGTTGATCCCTTCGTGCCAACCGAACGGGTGACAAGCCAGTCTTTGTTTCCGTCTCTTGATATGGAACAAGAACTGCAGATCAATTTGTCCGGTACTATCGGTGAAAAAATCGTGATCGAGGTCGATCACAACAGCACACAAATTGGCCCGGATGCCACGAAGATTCGGCTCGCGTATATCGGCGATGAAGATGAGATCATCAAAACGATCGAAACCGGCGATGTGGGGCTAACACTGCCTGGCAGCCAACTGCTTGGCTATAATTCTAACAAATCAGGCTTGTTTGGCGTCAAGGTGACGGGGCAATTGGGACGCGCAGATTTTACCGCGGTTGTTTCCAAACAAAAAGCAGAATCAAGCGCCAAGTCGTTCAATGCCAAGGGCGGCCAGGTCACAGAGCATGAAATTCTGTCTTCTAACTATTTGAACAATCGATTCTTCCGTTTGGATCTGCCATCGGAGCCTAGCGGGCGTGTGGCTGGGGACAAAATCCTGACCAATACCATCAAAATATTTCGCTTCATAGGTGGCGGCCTTGAGACCGTGGGCGATGTGAAAAACGTTGCGGCCTATGTGGATTCCAGTGGGTACAGGGTTTGGGACTTTCAGGATTTCTCGAAACCACACACGGCCGGGTTTCTTTGGCGGGAAGTCACCAATTTTACGGCAATTGTTAATATCGATGGCGATTTTGAAATGATCGATTTGGGCTCTGGTGCTCTAGATAATGATTTCTTGGCTGTGACATATACCATTGAAAATGCTCAAGGGCAGTTAATATCCGTTGGCGATGATCCCGAAACGGTCACTCCCACGCAACTCATTACTGGACTAGAGGGGCCGCACTATCGGATGAAGCTGTTGAAGGGTGCTAGTACCGATACGCATCCTCATGTGTTCGACTATGTTTACCGCAATATTTATTCCTTGGGCGGCACCGACATTGATCCTGCTACATTTGATCTGAGGATCGAAGAGATCCCGCTTTCTGATTTTCCTGACCTTGATGAACTTGGAAATTCCTATCTTAAGGTCTTCGGTCTTGATACCAAAAATGACAATGGCGAAGACGGCGCCGACGGCTTGCCGGATATCGGTGACCAGTTGCTTTTTGATTTTGGGCGCGGCCTGTTGAAGTTTCCCTTGGACTTCGAGCAACCATTCGCCGCCACGCCAGCGCAATACGAAGCAAATCTTCCTGGCTATGTCTACGATCCAGCCAGCTATTTGGGCACAAATCAGGCACCTCTATTGTACAATGTTAAAACCCTGCCCTCTAATTATGCGGACTATGCCAAATTTAAATTCGTTTCGATTCATGCTTCGGCCTCGAGTTCTTTTAATTTGAACGCCTCAAATATTCAGGAAGATTCCGAAGTGGTGACCATCAATGGTCGAACTTTGGTGCGTAACGTCGATTACAGCATTGACTATCTGTTCGGGGATCTCGAATTGAAAGGCGAGGCGGCAAACCTGGCTCCGGACGACAAGGTTTCGGTTACCTATTCTTTTTCACCTTTCGTTGGTGGCGGCAACACAAGCCTGATGGGCTTGAGTCTGGGCTACGACCTAGGGCGGGAAAGTAAGTTTGCCACAACCTGGTTGTACGAGTCGTCAGCAATCGTTGGTGAAAAGCCCAAGCTGGGGGAAGAGCCGAGTCGTAATTTGGTCGGTAGTATGAATTTGGCCCACAATATGCGGCTGCCATTGCTATCCGGTGCAGCAAATTTGCTGAGTTACAAGAAAAACAACGACCATGATACGACTCTGAAGTTCACCGGTGAAATGGCCATGAGCTTGCCCAACCCGAATACCAAGGGTCGGGTTTTTCTGGAAGATTTTGAAGGCGTAGACAGTTCAGACATTGTGGGCCTCAATCGTATCTCATGGGCCTGGGCAGCTGAACCGGGAGTCGTCGACGGCGTAGCCTACGACCCTGCAAATCGCGTCAAACATGTGCGTTGGTTTTTGCCGCAAGAGCGGTCGTTGCGCAGGCACCTCAACCCAGATTTGGTGAACCAAGAGCGAGATGAAACACAGCCGACCATGGATCTCTATTTGCGTACCGACGAAACGGCATGGGGGCAGCAAAATTGGGGCGGAATCACCCGTGGTATT
Source organism: Candidatus Krumholzibacteriia bacterium (assembly GCA_047639735.1). Classification (GTDB taxonomy): domain Bacteria; phylum Krumholzibacteriota; class Krumholzibacteriia; order LZORAL124-64-63; family LZORAL124-64-63; genus JAGRNP01. The sequence goes on from JBLIOK010000011.1 coordinate 9,450, forward strand.
AGTAAATCAGGTTTGGATCTCTCCAAGGCTCAATTCGTTGAGATCTGGGTCAACGATGGCGAACCGAATAAAGCACTGCGAACCGGAAAGATTCATCTCGATTTCGGATTCATCAATGAAGACGGGTTCTGGCCCGAAGTTAACGGTCAGATTGAAGTGGGAACGAACCAGCGCGAAGATGGCATCGTGGATGGGAATCGTGACGGCGTTTGGACTTTTGAGGAAGATATCGGGCTGGATGGTCGGGGTGAGTCTGGACCACAACGATTTATTGCCGATTTTGAGGTAGCTGGTGACAGCCCGTATCCGTTCATTAACGGAACAGCACGGAATAACCGGGAAGACAGTGAAGATCTTAATCGTGATTCCATTATCGACAAAAGAAATGGCTACTTCACCACAGTAATCGACCTTAAAGATACAGAAGCGATCGTTGATGTAGTCGAAGACTATGACGACGTGAGCGATCTGGTGGCTGAAGGGATTTCATGGCGAAAGTATCGTATCCCTATTGGCGCGGTGTTGCCGGTGGTGGGCGAACTTGATCCTCAAATCAATGCCGTCAAGCACGTGCGGATTTGGTATGAAGACGATAGCGCGGCCGCAACAAACGATGTCCACCTGCAATTTTCGGAATTTCGTTTTCTCGGCAGTCGCTGGGAGCGAGAAGGCGTACGCCGAATTGAGGGTGAAAAGTTGCTGAGTTCGGCGGACCTGATTCCCGGTGAAGAATTCTTCTTGGGCGAGGTGAACAATAAAGAAAATCCCGGATACAGTCCAAGCTTTGGGGTTGAAGAAATCAACGGTATCCCAGAAAAAGAACAATCTCTTGTTTTGAATTTCCAAAACATTGAGCGTGGCCATATGGTGCGTGCAAGCAAGCAGGTGTCTTCACAAGGGGATGACTACACAGCGTATGAAACCATCAGTTGGTACTGGAATAACTTGGACTTCAACAACGCCGACCTTGATCTGTTTTTCCGAGTAGGAGCTGATACGCTCAATTATTATGAAGTCAATTATCGGTATGCGGATTCGGACCAAAAAGTGGGTTGGCATCAGATTTCATTGGATGTGGCCGAGCTCTCCAATGCCAAGAATGGCGTGCCGGATGATGAAGGAATCTTGCGCAGCACGATCCGGGATGTTCGCTCAGGCGATTCTTATGAAGTGAAGGTGCGCGGCCGCCCCGATTTGCGTCGGGTTAAGCGGTATTACTTCGGTTTGGCCAACAATACGCAAAATATGCCGGTAAGCGGTGGCGTTTATCTCAATGATGTGAAGCTTGAAGGAGTGAAGCGCGATTTGGGCCTGGCCCAAAGTGTGGGCATGCGTTTAGACGTGGCGGATCTGGTCAAGGTTGATTTTGATTGGAAATCTACTGACGCGGAATACCACGGCTTGGATCGTCAAACAGGCTCGGGAGTGAATGCCAAAAATTGGCGTTTTGGGTCAAATTTGAATATCGACGATTTTGTTCCGCTACTCGGGTATAAAATGCCCTTGAGTGTAGGTCGAGACCAAACCATCAACCGCCCAAAATACGAAACCAACAGCGATGTCGAAATCTTGGACGAAGATGTTCGCAATGCAAACTCTAACATATCGACCTCGAAGCGATTTTCTACGCAATTGCGCCGGTCTCCTTCGCAATCCGCTATCATGCGCTATGCCATTGACCCATGGACGGTTCGTGTCAGTGGTTCAATGGCAGACACCAAGGGTCCCTTGAATCATTCGGACGCAAAAAATTTAGCGGCCGGGATAAATTATGATCTTCGCCTCAATGGCAGTTATAAATTGGAAAAGTTTCCTCTGCTAAAACGAATTCCAATCGTCAGGAATCTTTCGTATATGCCAAAATTGGTGGCGCTAAGCAGCAATTTTAGTTCCGTACACAATCGCCGTTGGATTGTTAGCGAGAGCGGCGACTTATTGCCTCAATCCAACACCAAGACACGACCTCTTGCTATGGCAGCGAGTGTTGACTATCAGCCCTTGCCTATTTTGGACCTGAGTGTCGGAGGAAATTCATCACGAAACCTTTTACGAGAACAAGAAAAATTCGGCGTAAACATTGGAGAAGAAACGCGACGGGCTTATGATTTGCGCATGACGATTGTGGCTCCTAAAGCGCGTGATTTGCCTTCTCAGAAACTTTTCGCGCCACTTCGACTAGTGGCAAAAGGGTTCGGGAAACTGCGTTCGAGTATCCAATTTACCGGGCGTTTTGTTGATGAGCATGATCCAGCAAACCGTAGTCCTGGAGATCCGTCGAACATTCGCAGCGTTAGCAGCGGAGGCAAGTGGGATTTGCGTATGGATTTCCCACTGAACGATATTTTTAAGGCCGTTTTTCCCGAACGCCGTTCCAGTCGTGTCAATCTGGACAAACAGGTAGCCGCGCAAGCGGCCCGTGAAGCACAGGAAGCTCGCCGTGGTGGCGGGTCTCGTGGTAGTGATCCTGCACCTCCAAAGGGCCCCAACCAGCCCGCCGAAACTCCTCCGATCGACGACGGCCTCACGCCCGATGAAAGAGAAGATCGCGAGTACGAACGATTGTTGCAGGCGAGTGAAGACCAACAAGAGGCCGATCGCGAGCGAGGTTTGGCATCCGCCGCTGCCGAGGAAGCGCCATCCGAGGGAGGGGAACTCAATCCCTTAGCTATCTTTAACCCGGTCCTGAATGTGTTCCGCAAGTCGACGCCTATTAAATTCACCTACACCTTGAGCAAGAACAGCAGCTATGGGCGCTTGACGGATACAGCATCATTTTGGTACAAGACTGGCTTGGTGTCGTTGTTGGACGTCGATGAAGATCAATATTCGATATTTTCGTTGGACGATGCCAAGACTTTGGCGATATCAACGACCACGCGGATCACAAAGACGGTGGCTTTGGATGTGAAGTTCTCCAATCGTTTGGTCTTGCGAAACCGTATTGGTGAGGTTTCCGAAGATTACCAACAAGATTGGCCTAACTCTCAGCTTTCAGTGTCGGGATTGGAGAAGTGGGGCGTTTTTGGTGGCGATTCCACCAACCGTGACGCCGGCTGGTTCCAAAGCTCTAACTTAAGCCTTAGCTATAAATATGCTAAGAACGTCAGTGGCATGACAGAGGTGAGCTACAATCCCAAAAGGCTGACCACGATCTCTCCGCGCTGGACGATGAATTTCCGTAGCGGCATGACGGCCACGCTCAATGCCACGCTCAGCAATGACAATTCCGAGTCCAATGGTACGGTGACTACCGTAAAGAAGGGGCGCTACGAGTTGAATCTAAAGCATAGCTTTCGTGCGGACTCTTTCTTAGCGAAAATTGGGTTGTACAGGCCGGGAAGTAGCCAATCGGTTAAGATGGACGTTAGTATGTCGTATCAGAATAATAATACGAACCGTTTGGCCGCGAGCGGCGCCGTTACTGCGCCGACTGGAAACGTGCGCATGAGTCTAAATCCACGATTTAGCGTTCAAGTAACCCGTAATCTGAATGCTGCGTTGCGCTTTATTTTTAGCCGCAACAACAATATTGCCACGAGTCAAACGACAACCAGCTTGGGCATGGGAGTGGAGGCTACATTTGTATTCTAGAGCTGGAAATAACCATTGTTTCTCACCTCTCATTATTCTGTTCGTTTTCTTGTTAGTGAGTCTGGATGCCATGGCTGAAATGAGTAGGCCTGATCATTCACCATTCTTTTCGGGCGAGCAGGCGTTTGTGTGGCTAGAAAAGCAAGTGGCAATAGGACCTCGAGTGCCAGGCACTGCGGGGAATCGCGAACTCCGGGATTTGATTGTGAGCACCGCTCGAAGTTTTGGTTTTGGTGTCGTCACCGATTGCTTTACCGCCGCTGATCCTCAAAGCGACGACATGATCGAAATTTGTAATGTTGTGGTGACCGTAGCGGGCGATAAATCTCATTCCGCCTCGCGCCTGTGGCTTGGGGCACATTTTGATACGCGCCCAATGAGCGATCAGGATCCGGATCCCAAGCGAAGGGGCTTGCCGGTTTTGGGCGCTAACGACGGCGGCAGTGGTGTCGCCGTATTGATTCATTTGATGGAATTGATGCACCAAAGACCGCCGCCGACCGAGGTTAATTTGTTGTTTTTTGACGGGGAAGATTCGGGAATCCATGGGCAACCGGAGAGCTATTGTCTTGGCAGCCAACATCTGGCCAAAAATTGGCAAGGCTTTGGTAGCCCTTTGGCAGGTCCAGTCCCGCGGGGATTGATTGTTTTGGATATGATTGGCGGTAAAAATTTGAAGGTGCCAATGGAAGGGTACTCTCGACTCAATGCACCGGAATGGACGGACTTTGTCTATGAGCGGGCTGCCTCATTGGGTCTCAAAGGCTTGCTGGCAGAGCCTGGGCGCCCGATTTACGATGACCACGTTCCTTTTTTGCAGGCGGGTATCCCGGCGGTTGATCTCATCGATTTTGAATATCCACAATGGCACACAACGGCAGATTTGCCCGATGCTTGCTCCCCTGCAAGTTTAGCTGAAATAGGCACCTTAGTCTGGGATTTGATAAAAACCCCCTGACCGTAGGTCATTCTACTTAAAGTAGAGATATTCTCGCTAAACACTCGCCAACCTCGGCCGATCATTCCTGCAGTGATAGTTTTCAAACGGATTCCGAGGAGGAGCTGGGGTTATGATCACCACCTGCACCGAATGTCAGGCACGATACCAACTTGATGATGAGAAGATCCCCGCGAGGGTGATCAAGGTCCGCTGCCCCGCCTGCAGTGGCGTGTTTGAATTGGATGGCACCAAAGCAGGTCAACCTGCGGCTGCAACAACTGAAAGCCCATTGGTGACGAGCAACGCTTTTGGCAATGCCGATCTCCCAAAACCAGATCAGGCTCCGGCCGTTCCGGTCGCCGCTACGCCAGAACCGGTGCCGACTCCAAGAGCTCAAGCACCCGCAGCTGCCGTGGCCGAGCCCGCTTCGAGTGTTGCTGTGATGGATGAGCCAGCCTTTAGCGCTCCCAAAAAGGGACGTCGCCGCCGGGGCAAAGAAGAGATGTTAGCCCGTGCGTTGGTTTCAGACATCATGGTCTACAACAAAGATTTGTACGAAACGGCGAAGGCCGAAAACAATCTGTTGGAAGCTTTGGGCGCTGAAATTAAGAAGAGTTGGGAATTGTATAAGCAAAAGGTCACGCCAGAGGTGGCAAACAGCACCGATCATTTTCGCAATGCTTTAAATGAGATCCTCGCCGATGGCGAGAAGGTTTTTTAGAAACGCTCTTGTTTGTATAAAAGACGGCCACCGCATCTGCGCGTGGCCGTCTTTGTCTGCTCATTTAACTCTTGCCTAGTCTTGTTGCTTCCATTTGTCCTGGCTGATTTCACTCAAGATGTCGTCAATTTGTTGGCGAACGCGTGCGTTTTGATCAGGCTCAAATAGAGCCTGTTTCACGCGGCCCTGGTCGTCTTTTTTCACGTACCGCAACGACTGCAAATCTTCCATGGACATCAGGATGTCTTTGCTGACCCGCACTTCTACCGGTAGCCCATCTTGATTGTCATTGGGGTTGTGAAAAGGGTGCATGCCATTGCCCCAACCATGCACGACCATGGAACACAAGAGGGCGCGAAAGGTGTTTTGACCTTGAACCGTGTCGAGGTCAAAATTACCACCAACCCGGTCGGTGACACTGTCGATTACTGCACACAGTTTGGTGACCATTTCGCTGTCGACTTCGATCTGTAGCAAACGCGCAAACATGGTTTTGAGAATCTTGTCGGTGTTTGTGTTGGTGGTCATTTGGCCACTCCTGATCGGGATTTTGACGCATGAAACGCCGTCGGCACTCAAATGGCCATCGTGCGCAGTGATTTGGTCACTTTCAGTCATTCATTGCAATTTGCTTGCCCATTGCTTGTTCTTCCCTAGAATCACCTGTTTTGACCTGATATAACCTATCGTGGTCTGGCACGCCGTTTGCTTTATCTCAGCTGTATCGTCTCTTTGCCTTATAAGACGGAGACACAGAAACCGAAGGAATTTGTGACGTGAGTGCGACTTCAACATCAACAACCGAAAAGACGGATGTCCGCACCTGTCGCTTGCTCTACTACGGCCCTAAGTCGTCTGGAAAAAGGCAAAATCTGCGGGTTATTCACTCGTCTGTACCGCCGGAACAACGGCTCATGCTTGCTGGCGACGATCCCGAAAGACAAATTGCATTTCAGGTCAAATACGGTGACGGGGGCTTATGGCAAGTCCTGGTCCAGTCGGTTGATGCTGGGAAGGAACGCCTTCGTTCAGCAGGCATGCCATTCGAGCCGCCTTTTGATGGAATTGTCTTTATTGTGGATTCCAGCGCGGCCTCCTTGGATCAAAATTTGGCATCTTTCGAATCCTTAAAAACGTATCTCGACAGCTGGGGCTTGGACGTGATGGACGTGCCCTTGGTGATTCAATACAATGGTCGTGACCGCGAAAACACACTGCGAGTTGATCGTCTAGAGAGTCTGCTTAATCCGTGGGGTTTGCTGTCTTTCCCTGCCAGCGCCAAAAATGGCGAGGGCGTGCGCGAAGCACTGAAAGCCATCTTAGGACTGACGGTCAATCATATTGAATCCAAGCCAAGCTTGGCACCCGAGCCTTCGTCTAATTTCCTGGCCATTGAACCAAGTGCACAGATCAATGCAGATTCGCAGGACGGGTTAGGTATTGACTATGGACCACCGATTCAAAGTGACGAAGTCACCGATGAAATCCCACCTGCCGTAAGTGTTGGAATTCCGGATAGGCAGCCGTCTCTTGTCGTTCCGGTAAAAATTCCTCGCAGCTTACTTCTCAGTGGCGAACCCGTGCGCTTTCTCTTTGAAGTAACAATTGACGATTCAGACGGTTGAATCGACCGTTTGAGTTGACCTCCGCCGCTCTTTGGGTTAGTGTCCGCCCATGGCAAATCCAGCACCCAAGCCCATACCAGAATCCGCTCTGGCGTCGACCCAAGACGCCCAGCAAAACACCACCGCCCAAGGTGGTGCTCTGAGCAGCGCCGAGCTGTTTCGGATTGGCCGGCAGGCTGAACAGGCGGGTCATTTTGACGAGGCCTTGGGGGCTTATCAACTGGCTTTAGGCGGTTCTCCAGATCAGCATCCTTGGTTTTATCGAAAAGGCTGTGTGTTGATGAAGTTGGACCGTTGTGCTGAAGCTGAGCTTGCCTTTCGGCAGGCTTTACAGCTGGCTTCAGACACTCCGGCCTACTTGACCAATCTCGGTGTTTGCCTCGACCGCCTTGGTCGCCGAGAGGAAGCCATTCAGACCTATCGAGCTTCCGCACGTCGAGGCGCTGGCACGGCTGTAGCCTACCATAATTTAGGCGCCATCTTTGCCGAAGAAGGGCGCAACGAAGAAGCGATAAGAGCATTTGAAGCGGCATTGGACGTTGATCCCGATGCTGAAGGTTGGCTCAGTTTAGGTTTGGTTCATTACGGAAGCAATGATTTTGCTGAAGCGCTAAAATGCTTTGAAAGTTCAGTTCTTTGTGATCAAGATTTCGCTCGTGGCCATTATTATGCTGCCTTGTGTTTGATGAAAACGGGGATTTATGGCGATGCCTGCCAACGTTTTCAATTGGCGTGGCGTTTGGAGCCGCGTTTGGCCCGCGTTCCTTATCATGTCGGCAGCTGTTTGCACAAGCTAGGGCGCTATAAAGAAGCGCGGCAAAGTTTGGAACAAGCGCTCGAATTCTTTCCTGAAGATAGTCGCCTGCATTACCAATTGGCGCTTACCTGCGACGCGTTGGGATTGCCTCATGAGGCGCGACCGCACTATAGCCAAGCGAGGGCAAACAGCAACAACGGCCGATCCCTTGATCGCCGCTAGCCGGCTGGTTTAACACCGTATAAAGAATAAGTGAGTGAAGACTTGAGTTTGATACACATGTTAGTTTTGGCATTTGTGCAAGGCGTCACCGAATTTCTCCCGGTGAGCAGTTCAGGGCATTTGGTGCTTACTCAAACCTTTCTTGGCATCAAGGAGGGCACGATCTTTTTTGATGTGATTTTGCATGCCGGTACTTTGGGCTCGGTACTTGTTTTTTATCGTCGGGCGATAATGCGCTTGTTGAAATTTGATCGAGCTGCTTTGCACTACATTCTGGCGCTTGTGGTGGGTTCGATTCCAGCGGCAGTAGTGGGCTTGCTGTTAAAAGACGTTGTGACAGAATTGTTTAAAACTCCAGTGGCTGCAGCCGGAGGGCTGATCTTTACGGCCGCCATATTGTTTTCAACTCGCTTTTCGGCAAGCCAAAAAACAGGAGTGTCTGAGCCATGGCAGCCACAGGCATTGACCCCTCGCCAGGCAATATTAATCGGGTGTGGGCAAGCGTTTGCGATCTTGCCTGGAATCAGCCGCTCGGGTTCAACCATCGCGGTGGCGCTTTGGATGGGGGTTCCGCGCGCCGAAGCAGCACGATTCAGTTTCCTCTTGAGTGTGCCCGTGATATGCGGAGCATTGGTTTTGCAGCTAGTGAGCACAGAGATAAGCGCAACGGATTGGCCGGGTGTGATCACGGCGACAGTTTTGGCTTTTCTGGTGGGGCTAGTGGCTTTGCGTTTGACGGCGCTAGCGGTAGTGCAGGCACACTTCTGGAAATTCAGCGCCTATTGTCTCGTGGTGGGGTTGGTGGCCCTGGCATTTCTAGTTTGAAGAAACGTGCACCAAGGTATCGGTGAGTGTTTTGGTGACACAGTCTTGGTCAAAAGGTTTGATCAAGAAATCTTGGGCGCCACATCTTATCGCTGTTAGCACCTGTACTTTTTGCCCTAAAGCACTGATCATCACCACTTTGGCTTCCGAGTCCATGGCCATGATGTGTTGCAAGGCTTCCGTACCATCCATATTGGGCATATCCAAGTCCAGCAAAACCAGGTCGGGCATAAACTTCTCGTAAGACTCCACGGCTTCGGCGCCATCGCTGGCTTCACCGGCCACGACAAGATTCATGTCGGTACAAATATCTCGTAATATTTCGCGCATAAAAGCGGAATCATCGGCAATAAGGACGGTGCTCGACAAGATGTGCCTCCGCGGCATTGGTTCCGGGGTGGAAAAAAAGGGCACCCCGTGGAATAGTTGTGGTTAGTCCCTTAGTAGGGGCACAAGAAAGATCGACCAATAGGGCTTCTGACTTGAGCGATTTACTGTGCCGACACTCCGTCGGTCCATTCCTTTTGGGGTGTGATCAGTCTGAAGGAGACGTGATGAAGACGATGGTATTGATATGTTTGGGGATTATTGGCGTGGCGAGTGCAGGCAGCGCTTCTGGCACAGAAGAGGTTGTCGTTTCCGGGGAAGCAGACCGCACCTCCGTTGACTTGACGGTCTACAATCACGATCTGGCTTTGGTCCGAGAAGTCCGGCAAGTGACGCTTCCCAAGGGCGATTTCCCCTTCGAGTTTCGCGAGGTGCCAGCCAGGATCAATCCCGTCACATTGTTGGTGGCCAGCACGGGCGGTACGGAGTTTTCGGTGTATGAGCAAAACTATGAATTCGATTTGTTGAGCCCCGATCGCATTCTCGCCAAGTATGTAGGGCGCGAGGTGTCTTGGCTCCAGGAGGATGGATCACGGATCACAGGAACGTTGTTGGGCGTCAACAACGGTCCGGTTTATCAAGTGGATGGCGAAATCAGATTTGCCGTTCCTGGTCAAATCGCCTTGCCCGAATTGCCTGACAATTTGAGGGCCAAACCAACTTTGGTTTGGTCGGCCAATACCCAGAAAAAGGGCGACGCGGAAATTGAAGTTTCGTATTTAACAAACGGAATATCTTGGCATGCCGACTACGTTCTGCAGTTGAATCCGGAAGGCACAGAAGCGGGGCTGCAGGCTTGGGTTTCAGTGGACAACCGCAGTGGAGCGCTGTACCAGGACGCAAAGTTATTGCTGGTCGCTGGAGACGTGAACCAAGCTCGGCCACGGCATGAAGAGTTAGTGGCGTATAGCATGGCCGATAACGTGGCGGCGAAGTCTTCAAACTTTACTGAAGAGAGCCTCTACGACTATCACCTGTATACCTTAGACCGAGCGACAACGCTCAAAGATAATCAGATAAAACAAATATCTCTTTTTGAGGCATCCGGATTATCGGTGGAGCGAGTATATAGGCTGCAAGGTGGATCACATTATTTCCGTGGCGTGGGACCGCGCACCGGCAAGTCGAAAATCGACGTGAGCTACACCTTTGCCAATGAAGCTGAAAATCAACTGGGCATGCCATTACCGGCAGGAGTCTTCCGTGTTTATGGCGTTTCACAAGCGGGTTCGCGGCAGTTGATTGGCGAAGATCGTATTGATCATACGCCGAAAGATGAGAAGGTTGAGCTTCAGGTTGGCCAAGCTTTTGACATCGCCGCCGAACGGGTGCGCAGTGACAGCAAGCGTCTCGCTGATAACCTTTATCGTCACACGTTTGAAATCACGTTGCGCAATCATAAGGACGAAGATGTGATCGTCGAAGTGTTGGAATCCGTGGGCGGTTACTGGGAAGTGGTGGAGGAATCGATGAAACACCGCAAAATCAACGCAAC